>NZ_WPCB01000011.1:0-90917 GCF_009741785.1 Haloarcula sp. CBA1122 | reverse complement strand
CAGCCGTGGCAGTTGCGACGCGGAGCGGGACGTTCGACCAGGACGCCGTCGCTGCGGCGCTGGACGGCGAAGCTGGCTACGTCGGCCTCGTCGCCAGCGAGACGAAGGCCAACCACGTCCTCGACTCGCTCGCCGAGTGGGGTACGCCCGACGGGACCTCAGCCGGGTCCGAACGCCGGTGGGGCTCGACCTCGGCGGGAGCGGGCCGGCCGCCGTCGCGCTCTCGATTCTCGCCGAGGTCACCATGGACCGCCACGACGCCGCCGGTGAGCGGGCGACGCGCCTGAACCTCGACGACCTCGTCGTTGTCCGCGGCGGTGGCGACCTCGGGAGCGGCGTGGTCTACCGGCTCCAGCAGGCCGGCTTCCCGGTCATCGTCACCGAAGTCGAACAGCCGACAGTCGTCCGGCGGGCGGTCGCCTTCGGTGCGGCGCTGTACGAGGACGAGGTGACTGTTGAGGGGGTCACCGGCCAGGCAGCTTCTGATGTCAACGAGGCGCTCGAACTGCTCGCCGACGATGTCGTCCCGGTACTCGTCGACCCTGAGGCGACCGTCGCCGACGAACTCGATGCCGCGGTGCTCGTCGACGCTATCATGGCGAAAGGGAAGTTCGACACCGGCACGCGTCGAGGGGACGCCGACGTAGTTGTCGGGATGGGGCCGGATTTCGAGGCCGGTGAGGACGTGGACGCGGTCGTCGAAACGGACCGCGGGCACGAACTCGGCCGCGTGTTCTACGAGGGGACTGCGAGCGAATACGACGGCGAGCCCGGCGAACGGCGCGGCTACACTCACGAGCGGGTGCTTCGTTCCCCGGCCGACGGTAATTGGACTCCGACGGTCGCCATCGGCGACAGTGTCACAGCCGGCGACGTGGTCGGCACCGTCGACGACCGGCCGGTCGAGACCGAGATAGACGGGCTGGTTCGCGGTCTGGTCCACGGCGGCCTCGGCGTCAGCGAGGGCACAAAGCTCGGCGACGTCGACCCCCGCGGCGAGTCCGTCGACCCAGCGAAGATCTCCGACAAGGCGCTGTGCCTCGGCGGTGGCGTGCTGGAGGCGACGCTTCGGTTGCGGTAGAAGGCTCCTACTAGACGTTAGGAACGGACTTCTTCGAGGGTCAGGTCATCCAGCGTAACGCCGCTGCCGCCCGTGACACGCCCGACAGCTCGGTAGAACACGCTGGCGTCGTCGAACGCTGCTTCGACGGCGTCGGTCGCGGCCGGCGGGACAGAGACGAACAGTCCGCCGCTGGTCTCCGCGCTCTCCCCGTCAGTTAGCCCGTATCCGAAAAGCGTGGAAAGGGCGGGCGTTCCTGCGATGACCGGGAGGTGTGTCAGTTCGATACCGACGTTCGAGCGGTCGGCCATCACGCGGCTCTGGCCGGCGAGGCCGAATCCGGTGATATCGGTCGCCGCGGTCGCGTATTCACGGCACGCCAGCGTTGCGTCCCGGTTCGGGGTCGTCATCCACGCGATGGCCTCCGAAGCAATACTGTCGAGCGGGCGGTCAGCGGCGTCGGTGACTGTCTCAACGAACTGCGCGTCGGTCACGCGGGTCGCCCCCATAGCCGGCTGTGTCCCGAGCGGTTTGGTCAGGTAGAGCCGGTCGCCCGGGCTGGCCCCCTGCGAAGTGAGCAGGGCGTCTGGCCGTGCTGTCGCCGAGATGGCGCCACCGGCGAAAGGCCACGGACTCATGATTGTGTGGCCGCCGGCGATGACGCCGTCCATCGCGTCCAGTGCGTCGACCATGCCGGCGAGGATTGAGGCCGCGCTGTCGGTTAGTTCTCGTGGGAGGCCGAGGACGACCAGGCAGTCGACGTTCTCGACGGCCCCCGTGGCGAACGCGTCGCTGGCGGCGTTACAGGCCGCGACACGGCCGAAGTCGTACGGATCGTCGACGATAGGCGTGAAGAAATCCACCGTCGAGACCAGCGCGAGCTCGTCGGTAAGTTTCCGGGCGGCGGCGTCCTCGCCGACACCGAACAGCAGCGCGTCGCTGTCACCCGTGAGGCCGGCATCGGCGAGCAGCGAATCGAGATCGCTCTGGCCGACTTTGCAGGAACAGCCGTGGAGTTCCGTGTACTCCGTCAGGCGAGTCGTCTCCTCGTCTCCATCAGCCGCCGTATCGGTGCCCACACTCAGGCCTCCGATAGCGACGCCATCTCGGTCACCTGAAGTTCGAGTTCGAACTCGTCGGACTCGCCGGCGGTCTCTGCGGTCGTCACGTCGATGCCGTGAGTCGTACACATCCGCCGCAGGTTCTTTTCGGCCGGTGGGTAATCACCTCGAACGACGAGCGTCTCCCCAGGGTCGAGGTCTGAAAGCGCCTGCCGGACAATGAGCGCCGGCCGGGGACAGATTTCACCACGAACGTCTACGCGGGGCATACGGGTACGTGTGCCACTAGATCACAAAAACGCTGTCGGCGACACACGTTGTTGCCCCGGCAAGCTATTTTTGTGTGTCCCGCGGAGCGACTGTATGCATCTGGCTGCTGCGCTGGGTCTGGGTTCCAGCGCTGCTGTCGCCTTTGTCGGGGCCGGTGGGAAGAAAACCGCGATGGGACAGTTGACCGCCGAAGGAACCGACGAGGGGTACGATGTGGGTTACACGACAACGACAGCGATGCCACCGCCGCCTGACCTGCCGCTGACGCTCACTGGCCCGGACGAGTGGTGCGACGACCTCGACGAACACGAACCGCCAGTTGCCTTCGCTCGCGAGAGGGTAGCCGATCCGGCGCGAGTCGACTGGAAGGTTCGCGGATTCGACGCGAGTGTGGTGGAACAGCTATCCGAGGCTGGACTGTTCGACTGGCTGCTCGTCAAGGCTGACGGCGCACGCAAGCGCGAGTTCAAAGCGCCCGGTGCTAGGGAACCGGTCGTACCGAGGACAGCGAGCCACGTCGTTCCGGTCGCCTCAGTCGCCGCCGTCGGTGAAGTGCTGACGACGGACGTGGTCCACCGGCCGGAGCGGGTAGCGGACATCACAGGCCTCGATGTGGGCGACACCATTACGGTGGAGGCTGTCGGGACAGTGCTCACACATCCTGAGGGTGGGCTCCGAAACGCGCCAACCGAGGCGTCTGTGATACCGCTGGTCAACAAAGCGGATACCGAATCACAGCGGCGTACCGCCAGAGACGTTCTCAGCCACGCACTGTCGCAGACAGGCCGGTGTTCTCGGGGCGTGATTACGTCGTTCGCGTCGGATATCTGTGAGGTCGTCGCTGCGACGGATGTGCAGGAGGACCAGCGGTGACGAACGTCGGTGAACTACTCAGTATCGTTGTGAAACGAGGGCCACGATGAGCGGGCAGCACCGGACCGAAGTCGGTGGCGTCGTCCTCGCCGCTGGGCGGAGTTCACGGTACGAGCCGGGTAACAAACTACTGGCAACCATCGGCGGAAGGGCAGTCGTCCGACAGGTAGCCGAAACCGCATGTGAGTCACCGCTGTCGGACGTTGTCGCCGTCCTCGGATACGAGGGCGTGGCCGTCGCTGAGCCGCTAGAGGGGCTCTCAGTTTCGCTTCGTCATAACGACGATTACGCGGCCGGCCAGAGCGCGTCGGTTCGACATGGAGTCGACTATGCACAGAAATCCGGCTGGGACGCCGCCCTGTTCCTGCTGGGCGATATGCCCTTCGTCCGGGCCGAAACTATCGAGGTGCTTATCGAAGCGTACCGTACAGGGACGGCAACCGTCGTCGTTCCCGAACACGAGGGGACGCGGGGCAACCCCGTGCTATTCGACGGCTGCCACTTCGATGCGCTCGCCTCAGTCTCCGGCGACCGCGGCGGTCGGGATATCATCGAGACCACCGAGCGGACAGCGTTCATCGAGGTCGAGGACCCCGGCATCCACTGGGATATCGATACCGATGCTGACCTCGCCGAGTTCGCGGACCGCCGCGACAGCCTGTAAATTTAAGACACTGATGGTGGAAGACTCGACTGATGAAACGGACAATCAGCACGGCCGATGCACCCGATGCGGTCGGCGCGTACAGCCAGGCGACGACAAACGGCTCGCTCGTGTTCACCGCGGGCCAGATTCCGATGACGCCAGACGGCGACCTGCTGGACGACGAACCGATAGCGACGCAGGCGGAACAGGCGCTATCGAACGTCGAAGCGGTGCTAGCTTCGGAGGGACTGGAGATGAGCGACGTGTTGAAAGTGACCGTCTATCTGGACGACATCGACGATTTCGAGTCGATGAACGATACGTACGCCGGCTTTTTCGACGACGAGCCGCCGGCCCGGAGCGCGGTCGAGGTCGCAAGCCTGCCAAAGGGCGTGGGAGTCGAAATCGAAGCAATCGCGACGAGCGAGTAAGGGCACCGCCAAGGGCCACTCAGGGCTTCTGTTCCTGTGCGGACTTGCGTTCGTCTTCGAGGTCCATCTCAAGCCCCATAGTCGAGGCCTCTTCACGCACGGCGTCGGCGTCGATGGTGGTTACCTCGCCGTGTTCCATGAGCACGTTCCCGTCGACCATCGTGAAGCGGACGTCGTCGCCGTGGGCCGCAAACACTAGATGGGAGAGCACGTCGTGCAGCGGCGTCGCCCGCGTAAGGTCCGTATCCAGACCGACGATGTCGGCGCGCCACCCCTCCCGAATCGCGCCGAGTTCGTCGAAGCCGGCGGCTTTCGCGCCGTTGCGCGTCGCCATCTCGAAGATCTCGGCCGCGGGCGTCACTGTCGGGTCTAGCTGATCGACCTTCTGGAGGAGACTCGCCTGTCGCATCTCGGTGAACGCGTCGAGCGTGTTGTTACAGGGCGGTCCGTCGTTGCCGATGGCGACGTTGATACCGCGGTCACGGTAGTCCCAGATCGGCGCGATGCCGCTGGCGAGTTTCATGTTCGAGGACGGGCAGTGGGTGACGTGCGTCCCCGTTTCTGCGAGGACTTCGCGCTCGCTCTCGTCGGTCCAGACGCAGTGCGCAAGGACGACGTCCTCACCGGTGAGACCTACCTCGTCGAGCCAGTGGATGTTGCGCATCCCGGTATCCTCTTTGACCGTCTCGATTTCGCTCTGGTTCTCACTGGCGTGGGTGTGGATGCGGACGCCGTCGTATTTGTCCACGAGTTCGCGCACTCCCCGGAGACAGGCCTCGCTACAGGAGACGGCGAATCGCGGGGTGACAGCGTACCGAATCCGGTCGTTGTAGGCACCGTGATACTGCTGAATGAGCCGCTCGGACTCCTCCAGTGCGGCCTGCGTATCCTCCAGCAGCCCATCCGGCGAGCGCTGGTCCATCAGCACCTTGCCGAGCACGCCACGGATACCGATCTCGCCCGCCGCTTCGAAGGCGCGGTCCGCGTGGGCGACCGAGAGGTGGTCGATACAGGTCGTAGTCCCGCTTTCGATCATCTCCAGATAGCCCAGTTTCGCCGCGACTTCCATCTCCTCGGCGGTCAAGGAGGCCTCCATCGGCAGAATGTAGTCGAATAGCCAGTCGAGCAGTTCCGTGTCGTCGGCGATGCCACGGCCAAGGCTCTGTACGGAGTGGATGTGGCCGCCGACGAGTCCCGGCAACAGCACGTCATAGGACTGGTGTTCGTGGTTGGTGTACTGCGATTCGAGTTCGGCACGTGAACCCACAGCCTCGATACGGTCCCCGGAGACGACGACCGCCCCGTCCTGCAGAACAGTCTCAGAATCCGCAACGACAGTCCCAGTGAGTAACATACGTCCTGCAAGACGGTCTCTACATAAAGAAGGTCCTCATATCGGGACGAGCGCCGAGTGCAGACAACCCGGCCACAGACGTGTGGCATTCCGTGTGTCGCGTGTGCTTCGCAGTGGCCTCATCTTTGCGAGCCGTTCCGTGTCCGTTTTTCACGGGTGATGTATCTGGTGAGTCTGGTTTGGGTACGAAACGAATCCACGCTGGCAAGTCGCTGAACGAGACGAGTGTTTGTCTCGTACTGCTCAGTAAACAGTTCGGGGTACTCCGACAGTAGCCTGTCGCCGATGTCGATTATCTCCTGAGGGTCGGCCTGCATGGGTGTGAGAATCGCGGAGTGTGGCTGTTAACTGCTTTGCTCACAGAAATACCACGTTTGGCTCGTACTGTTGGCTGTCCCTCTTGCGAGAGATTTGTGACTCCCCGAGGGTGGCGAAATACGCCACAGACGAACAGCCGACAGTGTCAGTTATCCATCGATGGCTTTGGTGGCGTGTGTCGCTTGTGGCGCGTACTGGCACACCACTGAACCGTACGCTCAACGACAGATTCGCTGACGCCGACCTTGTCGGCAACCACCGACACGGAACAGCCTCTATCAATCGCGAAGTGGAGGACGCTGTCGAGGTCTCGCTGGTCGATACCCAGTTCCGCCGCATCAGTTGCCCCAGTGTGCTCCATTGGATGGGGTGACTGGTCGAGGAGGTCCGATGGAACCGCAAGTGCAGCAGCCAGGGCCTCGATCTCAGTTCTATAGAGGTCGCCAAACAGCGACAGGTCCACGCCGTTCTCGCCGTGTTTCGCAACGGAACCCAGCAGTCGGTCAGTCCGGGAGACAGTCCCTACAACGAGTTCGTTCCTGGTGTTTGCGACGTAGTACTTACACGCCATCCGGAAGCGTTCGCCAGCGTTTTGCATCGCCACGAGGTCGTCGGTCGGCCCCCCGGTCTCACCGACAACTCGCTGGAACGCCGTCAGCACTGGCTGCAGATTGAGCCGGTGACAGTCGATGTCAAGCAGCGACGCGACGGTTTCAGCCGTCCGAGCAGGCCCCTCGTCGCTTAGCTGTACCGGCATCACCAGTCCAGTCACGTAGTCGGCCCCGATGCCGTCGACAGCCAGCGCCGCCGCAACTGTCGATTCGATGCTGCCGTCGAGCGGAACGACCAGTCCGTTAGCCTCCGCCTCCGTGATCTTGTTCTCCAGGAACACCGGAAGGATTCCCTGTATCCGTCTGGTCGCTGCCTTCGACGTCGCCAATCCGTGGTCCTCACGCGGGAGTGTGAGCGTGTGAGGGTGCGTCGCTTTACTCACGGACTTTCTCCTCCCCCGCTACCCAAGGCACGCTCGGAGATACGACTACCGAACGCGTGCATCCAACCAGCCTAATCATACTACAACGTAGGCCACTGGTGTCGTATAACTGTTGTCGACAAACGTCATGAGTGTCTTCGGTAGCCTCGATACACCTTATACATTAACAATAGTTATAAAAAGTATATGCGGTCATCTTCCCAATATCACAATATTCTTGTGACTATAATCGGATGTGCGCTTCACTATATCCAGTATATCGTTTTATCTTTAACCCTTTGCTGAGGGGAACGGGCGCTTTCAGAGCAATTGTACTCCCCGCTCATCCCGGCCCCGCCAAACCGTGTTCTGAAAGGCAGACCGCGTACACCAGCAATAAGCCAAGACGGTTGGCATCGTGATTCATCAGGTCGTGGGTTTGGTCGTTCCCACGGTCTGCTCGGCGACGACAAGTTCCCGGTTGACGATCCGGTCGACGATTGCACTGCTGTCTAGCTGGTCCGAGACGACATCGCCGTCTGCAGCGTAGCGTCTGACTGTGTACGCATCCATCGCGTTCCGGTTCTCGGTGACAGCTTCGACGACTTCGATTCGCTCATCAGTCACGGTGTTGCGATACGTGACGCCGGGGACAAAACTGACAGTCGGGACATCAGTCGGCCAGTCCCAGGAGAACTGCTTGTGATACTGATCGAACTGCCACACGAGACGGTCGGCAGGGGCCTCTGTGTCGAGAGTATCGTTAGCCGCCGCCTGCAATGTCCGGTCCCAGTAGTCTATCACACAGGCTTTGAGATCTGCCTGAAGCTGTCCCTCGATCATCTTCTGTTCGATTGGATACTGCAGTTCGATAGCGACGATGGCCCAGCTGTCGAGATGCGTAAGACACCGCTGGCACTCCATCTCAAACACGGAGCAGCCAAGCGGCCGCTCGACCGTGAGGTGGACGAGTTCGTTCCCGCAGTTCGGACACCACAGGAACAACACGTCGTCGTGGTTGCCAGTCAGTTCCGCCAGCACAGTCAGATCGTCGAACGGCTTATCGATGTCGGCGTCCTGTGACTGCACGGACTCGCCAGTCACGGTATCGGAGGCGTCGTCCGCGTACTTCGCGATTTTACGGTCTTTTAGCAGTGTTTTGACGACCGAATCGTACGATGAGTGTGACTCCGCAGCCCGTATTCCCCTCAATTTGTTTTTCGTCCAATCTTTGACCCGTATATTTGCCACCTGGTTTGAAAAAGCCGTCTTTGTTAATAGTATTTTTGTATTATTGTCCTAAAAGTGAAATTACACCTAGGTAGATATGCTATTCTCAGACACCAGAGGCCTGCAGCTAAGGGTATCGGCGTCAGTGACGAGAACACTCCAGTTCGGTCGCTATCAGTCGGCCGAGGCCTCTTTCTCGTTCGCAACAGTCCACTGGGTCGGGTCGATCTCGCGTCCGTCGAACGCCGTGTATTCCGGGTACGCAGTAAACACCAGATACTCCGTTCCCTGCTGCAGGTACTCGATGAGGGTGTGGAGGTTGTCGTCGTCGAGCCCGCCCAGGCCGTCGACGAGCAGAAGTGGCACAGCGTCGCCGACATCGAACGACTGCCGACCGGCCAGCGCTGCCACAAAGCCGATGAGTTCGAGTTCCCCCTCGCTGAGGGCATCTAAGCTCGCTTCCTGGCCGTCGCGGGCGACCACAATATCGAAGTCAGCGGTGAGTCGAGCCGTTTCGAACCCTGTCCCGAATCGGGAGAGGATATCCTTCATCGCGGTGTCAAACGCTTCCCGTGCCTCACGCTTGATTCGGTCTTTCCGGTTTCGAAGTTCCGCGAGGTCGTCACGGACGGTTTCGAGGTCGGTTTCGAGCGTGTCGACACGGGCCGCCCTCGTTTCGAGTTGCGCCAGTTCGTCGGCGGTGTCTTCGAGTTCGGCCTCGCGGTACTTGATCTCACTTTCGACGTCCGAAAGCTCCGCCACGGCCGCATCAACGTGGTCCGAAAGCTGCTCCACGTCCGACTGAGCCTGTTCGAGCCTGTTTCTGGCTGCGTCGAGGCTCTGTTTCCGGTCGGCCAGCGTCGCCTCTAGCTCAGCGATGTCTTCCTCTAGATCGGCCTTTCGACGGCGGGCCTGGCTGATCTCCTCGCGCTGTGTTTCCAGTTCCTCGACAGTATCTCGGTAGGTCTCTTTCTGGGCCCGGAGCGCCGTGAGTTCGTTTCCGAGCGCGTCCAGTTGGTCAGCCAAGTCCGCCCGTGTCGTCTCACTGCCGCACGTCCAACAGGCGACGGTGTCACCGTCGATATCGCGCTCCACCTCGGTAAGCAGGTCAAGCCGGTCCTCGCTGAGTACCATCTCAGTGGCCGAGTACACGGACTGGAGTACCTCGGCGTCTCGCTCCACTTGCGAGAGGCTCTCGCGCGCCTCCGAGAGTTTGTCCGCGACGTCATTGTACTCCGGTATTTCGAGAGCGTCGAGAGCGTCCTGGCGCTCCGAGAGACGCTGTTCCGTCCGCTCGATACTTTGTTCGAGTCGTTCGACGCGGTTTTTCGCCTGGTTCTGTTCAGTCCGAGCTTGGCTGAGTTGGCGGCGGACCGACTCCGGACTGTCGTCGCTTCCTGCCTCACTGTCGATCGTCTCGCGTTTGGCCCGCAGGTCTTCGATCTCGTTTTCCAGCCGTGTCACTTTCTCTTGCACGCTGGGGAGCCGCTTTTTGGCCTCGCGTGCCTGCGTGAGTTCCGTTTCGATCTGTTCGCGTTCCCGTTGTAACGTCTCGATCTGCGAGTCGATGTTCTGGAAGTCCAGCGGCCGTAACAGCACGTCCTCGAGGTTTTCTCCTGTCCGGACAGCGCGACGGACTTCGTTACGCTCGTCCAGACACGCGAACAATTCAGCGCGGATCACGTCGTACTCGTCGCTGAGATACGGCTCGCCGTGTCGGACTACGGTACCGTTCTCTCGGGTAAGCGTCACGTCGTAGACACCGGTTGGCGTTTCGAGGTGCACCGCACCGCTGTCTGCGCCTTCGGTCAGTTCAGTGGAGGTGCCAAGGGCCGTCTTGACAGATTCGATGAAGCTCGATTTCCCCTGCCAGTTCGAGCCACGGACGACGTTCACTCCCGGCACTACCGTCGCCGATCCGTCAAGGATACCCGCGATTCGTTCGATTTCGATGTTCCAGGTCATGAATCGTGTGTTGACAAGTTCGCGCTCCGGTGTTGCTTGCAGACGTACCCACGTTCGAGTGCAACATCGAACGGAACACGGGTCGGACAGTCCGGGCATCCGAGTTGTATCTGGGCCTCTATCTCCGCGGTGTCACCGCCCTCGATATCACCCTTTTTCGCGAGCGAGGACAGTGCCGTTTCGGCCTTCCGTTCGACGACCGTTTTGGCCGTTGCCACGCTCTCCTGCTCCCAGTTAGTTGTCGCCTTCCTGGGCTCTTTTTCACCGTCTAAACAGTCGTTGAGGTGCGTTCGCATCGTTCCCCACGACACCATATCGTCGTGAAGCGACGCTCCCGGGATACCCGTAGCTTGCAGTCGCTCGATGAGTTCGTCCCGTCGCAAGTCGTCGTCACCACGCAACGTGTCGTAATCGCTGTCTACACGCGTGTCAAGGGTTTCACGCCCGTGTTCGGTATAGACTTGTTTAAGCAGCCGTTTGTTGAACCACGCTGTCAGCGACCGATACCCCATTTCGGTTCGGTCATCAGCGCCCGTCCAGCGTGCGAGCAGGCCATCATCAAGGGTGTCGTAGACTGGGTCTGTTGATGCCAACCCGTACTTGTCGATAACCGCGTCTACTTTGCAACCGGAGTCAACAGCCATTGTTCAGCTTTTTCTGCCTGCTCAGTAATAGTTTTTGACAGCCGGTGTACGCACAGTGTAGGTATATCCTGCAGAAAACACACCCTAAGTGTGTATTTTAGATATGGAATACAGGGTTGAACAGAGTGTGTATTTATAAATCAAGGATACTATCAAATTTACTGAATTTGGGGCACTTATACCGTAATCTGATAATTAAAGAACGTTATTATACTATAATTACACGCAGAACTAAAGTCGACTTTCCATCCATTCCTTCGATTATGGGTGTTCAGGATGTTTCACATCTGTATAATAGTATAAGCAAAAAGTGTATTTTAGAACATACAAAGTCCCGAGGTATATAATCTCCCAATAAAATTTGGAGAGGCACTAGTGTAGATCGCAGTATCCATATACATTCTAAAATATGAGCTTCCTACGCATTTGGAGGGCAGACCGGATTCCTCGCGAGAAATGGTTACTGTTACCAGACGTAGAACCGTGCAGCGTTGCAACCAAGTCAAACGTTTATACGGACTGTTGCGTAAGTAGTGTAGTATGCGGAAGTTGGCCGGTGAGACTGGACCGGCACCAACGGATAGTGGAACGGCAGCCTCGAAAATCAAGGTGTTGTTAGTCGATGACTACGGAGAGTTCCGGCGGACAACGGCGGAACTGCTGGAACACGAGAACGACCGTATCGAGGTTATCGAAGCCGCAAGCGTCGAGGATGCGCTCAGCTACTTCGGTTCCGAGTCGATCGACTGTATCGTCAGTGACTACGAGATGCCCGAAGCAGACGGGATTGAATTCGTAGAACGGTGCGACAGTCTAACGGCGACCTCCCATTTATCCTGTTGACAGGCCAAGGAAGCGAAAAACTCGCCAGCGAAGCGGTTTCAGCCGGCGTCACCGATTACTTCGTCAAGGGCGGCGGGCCAGAGCAGTACGCGGTGCTCACAAACAGGATAGAGAACGCGGTGGAATCATACCGATTCCGCCGAGAAACAGCGCGACTATCGCGGATTAATTCACTATTCAGGGAAATAAATCGCCAAGTGCTGAGGGCGTCAACAGCCGAAGAGATCCAAGAGGCTGTCTGTGAAATTCTGACCAGTTCGGATGCCTACCAGTTCGCCTGGATCGGCGAAAAAAACGAGGCAGGTGATATCGTCCCCACCGCGGGCGGTGGCGACGCACTCGAATACGTCGAAGCGATGGTCTCCCGCTATGGCCGCTCAGTTTTCGATGACGGGCCGTTCGGCCACGCGATCGAAACCGGCGAACATCAAGTAGCGTCAGATATCCGGACTGAATCGTCTGTCCAGCCCTGGCACGAGCTCGCATCGGAGTACGGGTTCCGGTCGATGATCGTTCTCCCGATCCAGTACACTGGATCAGTACAGAGTGTGATTTCGATATACGCGGACACGCCTTTCGCGTTTGACGAAGCGGAGCAGGCAGTGCTGACAGAGCTTGCGGAGATTGTCGCCGATGGCCTCCATTCAACCGCAACGCGTGCCGAACTCGAAATGCGGGAAGAAGTCCTGCGAACAATTACCGAAGTGTTCACATCGCGGGACGGGGCGCTCCGGGAACAGATAGCGGATCTCATGCAAGTCGGTCGTAGCGTGCTTGGAACCGAGTACGCGACGCTCTCTCGCGTCAACGGGATGGAATACGATTTCGAAGTGCTCCAGACACCCGACGAAACGATTTTTTCAGGCGGAACGATTCCGTTGTCGGAAACCCCCTGTGCGAAAGCTATCGGGAACGAGGAGACAATCGTGATGACAGACGTCGATGCCGAATGCGGCGACGCTGACCGAGATCAGATATGGGGCGACGAAGTCAATCGGTATCTCGGAACGCCACTCACTGTGGGTGGGAGCATATACGGGACGCTCTGTTTCTATGGGTCCGGAACGGGCGGATCAGAGTTCTCAGACTGGGACGTGACACTCGTAGACCTTCTGAGCAAGTGGATCGGAAACGAACTACAGACGCAGCGGGCTGAGATGGGTTTTACACAGTTGTACGAAACGGCGACAGATCTCTTGGGTGTGACTTCAGAGGAGGAAGCCGCTCAAATTGTCGTCTCGAGGACCCGTGATATCATCGGTCTCCCTGAGGTCGTGCTGTACGCGTTCGACAGCGATACGAACACCTTTCGCCCGCTTTCGACCACGGAGACCGAGGAGCAACAAGCTATCCCAGCAGACGGTGATAGCTTCGTGAGTTCGGCCTTTTTCACCGAGGAAACTATCGTTTGCGACGGAAACTCGACCTCGAAAGCGGGCGAGGACACGATGACTGACGGAAAGGCCGTGTTTGTCCCGCTGGGCGACCATGGAGTGCTTCGAGCGGGCGACACGATCGGCGGCGAGTTCGATACCCAGACCCGTCGAATTACCGAACTCCTGGGGGCGACGATTCGAACGGCGTTCGATAGGCTGACATACGAGACAGAACTCGAAGACAGGCAGCGCGATCTGGAGCAACAGACGGTTCAGCTCGAGCAGATGAATCGGTTGACAGAGCTGAGTCAGAAAATTCACGAGCGAGTGCTCAGGGCAGACAGTCGCTCAGAAATAGAGCAAGCGGTGTGTGACCAGTTGGTCGCGTCCGACATCTGTTCGTTTGCGTGGATCGGGGAATACGAATCCGATACCGACCGAGTCACGCCACGGACGTGGGCAGGGACCGACCGTGGCTTTCTGGAGGAATCGCGCACGCCCTCCAATGAGACACCGCCTCCACCAGCAGTCCAGACAGCCCGGACTAACGAACAGACGCTGAACAACAATATCGCGGACGGACTCAGGGGAAAAGGGTGGCAACGGCGGCTACTGGAACGTGGGTTCCAGTCAGTCGTCAGCATTCCGCTCAGCTATCAGCAACTCTCCTACGGCATCCTGACTGTGTACGCGAAAACGCCGGACGTTTTCGATCTGCCGACACAGTCAGTACTCGAGGAGGTGAGTGAAACGGTCGGATACGCCATCAACAGCATTGAGACGAAGCAGGGGCTCGTCGCAGATCGGGCTGTCGAACTCCAGCTAGAAGCAACGGAATCCGACGATATCATTCATCGGATTGCGGGCGTCGCCGATACAGAAATCACATTCGAGGGTATCGTCCCACAGGGAGATACCAGCTGTATCGTGTTTTTCAGCACTGACGCTCCACCAGATGACCTACAAGCGTGTTTGGACATTCTTCCCCGAATTGAGCGATTAGAGTGTTTAACTGACACAGAAGACACGAGCTTGTTCGAAGCAACAGTATCGGGTACACAGCTCGCACTGACAGTCGCCGAACAAGGAGGAGCCCCGCAATTAATCCAATCTGATGGGGAGACTCTGGAGATTCAGCTTGAGGTCCCACAGACGGTTGACATTCGCCAGCTCATAGCTGAATTACGGCGTTCATGTCCGGACATCGAACTCGTGGGCCGCCACAAGCGGGAACGTGGTGTCCAAACCCGTGAGTCGTTCCATTCAGAATTGACAGCACAGCTAACCCCCCGCCAATTCGAGGTCCTGCTTGCAGCCTTTTATAGCGGATTCTATCAATCACCCCGTGACAAGACCGGTCAGGAGATCGCCGATACACTCGATATATCACAGCCGACGTTCAGCCACCACCTCCGGGTAGCTGTTCGGAAGCTCCTAGAACAGTTGTTTAGCGAAGGGGGAACGACCCAGCATCTAGATAGATAGCGCCTGTTGTCTGAGTTTGCTAGTCTGATAGAGTATATGCTGATACGGGAGTGTGTTCATACAAAGAACAATGA
Organism: Haloarcula sp. CBA1122; assembly: GCF_009741785.1. Taxonomy (NCBI): domain Archaea; kingdom Methanobacteriati; phylum Methanobacteriota; class Halobacteria; order Halobacteriales; family Haloarculaceae; genus Haloarcula; species Haloarcula sp. CBA1122. The sequence continues at coordinate 76,314 of NZ_WPCB01000011.1, read as the reverse complement.
GTCTGGAGTGGAACGAGACAGAAACTGTCTTTTGGACAAACCAGTACGAATCACCGAGTGAAGCGATTGTGACCGCTATAGCAGCTAAAGAATCCGTAACGGAAACCAGTCTCCCACCGTTGTACAACCGAATCGACCCGGACGCCCTTGATACCCTTGTCGCAGGGCAGACCAACGACGACATTCAGATTAGTTTCACATACAGTGGGTACACCGTTCGGATTCGAGACAGCGAGACCATCGAGATCACGCCGACGTAACCGGCTAGAACTTTCCTCCTGGTTCTTGACTGAGCGGATAACGAGGAACCTCCGGTAAGAGAGTATGCCATGGAGAAGATGCAGGAGAGTTCACGATGTATTATTAATAGGATGCTATGTAGTTTCTGTCTATCCTCACTGGAATTCGATAGCGTAGTACTAATATATGTATTTATACCAATATGAAAAGGTTCGGAGGTTCGCAGTAATGAAACAGAGACTTGTACCGAGCCGAACAATAACACACCGTACTGCGTTTTCACATGCAGATTTATTTTATTTATTGGAGGTCGTTGTGATTGAGTCATGTAGTACGCCAAATGATTCCGGATGTCACAAACTGAAGGATTATATACAGACTGTGGTCAGTCGGTGAAGAACGGGAGTACGACGTGCGATACAAGTAGCTATTTCTTACTCAGGAATTAGAAGGTAACGGGGGTGTAACAAAACGGTACCCCGGGTTTCGTGTATATATGTGGCTCTCGCGGCCTGAACACAAACCAATGCAGCAATCGAGGTCATGAGTGAACCGATGGTAGAGGAAGAACCAGAGCTCTCACGCGACCAAATGTTCGACATCCTCAGCAGTTCGAGGCGTCGATATACGCTTTACTATCTACGCCAACAAAAGGAGCCAGTCCAGCTAACCGACTTAGCTGAGGAGTTGGCTGCGTGGGAGAACGACACAACCGTCGAAGAACTCTCCTCGCAGGCGCGAAAGCGGGTGTACGTCTCGCTGTATCAGACCCATGCTCCGAAGCTTCAAGAGGCAGGGCTAATAACGTACGACGCCGATACGGGCGAGATAGCTCTTCGAGAGGATGCTCCGGAGGTTGAACCGTTCATTAGCAATAGTGATGATGATTCTAAATGGTATCAGTACTATGGGGCCGTAGCCCTGTTGAACGCCATTTTACTCCTCGCAGCAATTGTCGGTGTGTCGCCGCTCAGTGCAATCAGTCCATTAGTTATCGGACTAGTCGTCATTAGTTCATTTCTCGTGCTGTCCATTGCTCACGCAGTCTCCAGGCGGCGAGGGGAAAATGACAAGACCTTCGATATCGGCGAGCGTGAGCTGAACTATGCGCTGACTGAAAATACCCCCCAAGGGTATGTTATTCTTCGTCGTCGGCCGCACCGTCCGGCAGTAACTGATCGGGCGACCGTTTGTACATCGGAGTGCTCGCGAATTCCGAAATCCGTTCCATTTCGCTGTCGGAGATATGTTCCGGCATACACCGCTACGTGTAACTGTTACAGTTTAGTAATTGAGTTCATATTTGAGGTAGTCGGCTACTTCTATAGTAACAATTGAAACGATTTACACACTGATCACACTGCCGTCGTGCGAGCAGGTGTGCATTGATTTCCAATCGCTACTATAGACGCTTGCCAGTTGTAGATATCCGGGGTATACTAGTGTTGATCTTTAGGAATTTTGTTGTAAAACCCCTCCGGGTATTGCGACTATCAGAAGTACTCACCCAGATATCGGCTATAGGAGTGTTTATCGGGGATTCTGAATGCAATCATAACATCCGTTACTCGGTCACAAGTTCTGGTATGCAGTTTCGCTGTGTCTGCTGGGCATCAATGACTTCTGATGACCTAAGTTTAAGTTATGGACGTCTGGAGTGTATCCATAATTAGTTAGGAGAATCGGCGAAGCCTTAGCAAAGGATTAGAATCCACGTCATAGCTAAAAAATCAAGACCGGAGTGAGCCGGAAAGGACGGTGTGACCGAAGCCGTTCCGGCTCACTATCAAAGTGGAGAGAGCGATCCGAGTCGACAGCGACTATACAGGGCACGAGCGTCCCTGAGGGGGGTGGTAAGGATTGGGCCGGTGTTGTGGGTGTCGGGTAACTGCCCTCTCCACCAGTATCTTATGTGCAGGGGTGTATTGTTATAGTCGTGTTATTCCGCCATAGCGGAGCTTACCACTCCAAAGGTATGTGGAGCAGCTGTAGCTGAGCCTTTTACTCAAGTGTTGAGTGCGGGTTGAAGTACGTGGTGGCGTCATTTGAGAGGCATTTTCGGTTTAGAGCTTCAAGCGTAACGATCACACCTATAAGAGAGTAAGGAGTAACATAGATAAATTGAGTTTCATATACAGGAGAGATACTGATACGGGGACACTCAAAAATCTCCGAATGAACTTGATCCGATAGTAAATTCGAAGGCTGTACCCAGTTCATCTGTTCCTCCGCGCTATGCCACAAAACAGTGATATGTCCCAGTGTAGTTCATCGAATGTCGGAGTAATTTTATCCTACCATTGGAGATTAGTCTGTTTTCACCGTATTATTGGGGGGAGACGGTAGGATGAATTGGTAAGTAAATGGACTATAAATGATGCGTAGATGCTGGGTATAAGGACGCAATCTTTAATATAGTAATTACACCTTTCCGAGATATGCTCGATGTAAGTGCAGTAGAGAGACAATTTAAAGATTGTCTTAATCTAAGAGTAGGGCTATGGGGCCAGGGTCAGAGTGCGCGGTTTACACACAAGCGATTGAATTTGTCAAGACCGGGAAATTTGAATGGAGTGGCGGCTGAATGATGTCCTCAGAGGAGTGGGAAGACGTACCGACAGATCCAGACTGGGAATCGGACCTTGGCTACGAGATGGAAGAACTAACCGTTGTCAAATCTTCGACTGATTCACAGTTGATATTTTTGCCAGAGCATGAGTCACAACTCGGTGAAGAAGAGTTCATCGTTATCCACTCGGATTCGCTGCGAGATCTACGCCGATAGCTGAACAACGTTACCAGCGGAAAGAATGGTGGTTTACCCACCGATGACAGGGCCGATTAGTAGCAGCATTACAATGTGGTATCTGGGAAAGCGTGTGAGTGATGAAAGCAGTAGTTCTCGCGGCCGGGAAGGGCACACGACTTCAGCCGCTGACTGATGACCTCCCGAAAGCGTTAGTTGAGGTAGACGAAAAACCGCTTCTGACCCACTGTCTTGACGAGCTCGTTTCACTTGATGCAGACGAGTTTGTTATCGTCGTCGGATACCGAAAAGAGCAGATTATCGACTATTACGGAAACTCGTATAACGGCGTCCCGATAACGTACGTCCATCAGGAGGAACCTGCTGGGCTAGCACACGCCTTGTTACAGGCCGAACCGGAAATCGAGGACGATTTTATGTTGATGCTGGGAGACAATGTGTTTCGAGGAAACCTCGACACAGTCGTACAACGACAACGAGAACAGCGTGTCGACTGCGCATTTCTGGTAGAGGAGGTTCCGGAAGACGAAGCGTCTAGATATGGCGTTTGCGTGACGAATAAATATGGTGAAATAACCGATGTAGTCGAGAAGCCGGACGACCCTCCGTCAAACCTAGTCATGACCGGCTTTTACACGTTTTCGCCAGCAATATTCCAAGCATGTAGTCAGGTTCAGCCCTCTGACCGTGGCGAATACGAACTTAGCGATGCCATTGATTTACTGATGGACAGCGGAAGAACGATCGACGCTGTTCGTCTCAACGGGTGGCGTGTCGACGTTGGGTATCCTGAAGACAAGGAGACTGCAGAACAGCGCCTTTCAGAAGAAGCGGCTACACTAACCTGACATCGAAGGTTCACTCAAAAGACCGGTCCACTAGGATCACGACGATGTGACACTGGGAGTTCCTATCAATTAGCTATATTATGTACCGTGAGTTGATCGCGGATCCCAACGCCAGTTACATCATTGGCTTCGAAATACTGTCTATTTCATTGCCAGTTTTCTATGGCAGATATTGTGCGCCGGCAGTTACCACACGGTGGCTGCCGCTGTAAGTAGATCCAAACCACCTACCAATAGTACGCGCTAGTAGTAGCATAACAAAACAGGAAGAGCATGTATTGATTGGCTATGTGCGCTGGATGGGTTCGACAGTTCGTGGGAGTCTTCATCATCTGGCTCTCGGCGACGTTGGGGGGGATGATATTTATCGGCCGTTGGAACCCGTTGTTGTATTACCTGCTCAGCTACGCAGGCTTTCTGTTTGCGGTCGAACTCAGTAACCCAGACGGTGTCCGCCCAAAAAATCACAAACGACTACGCTGGGTTTCCCTGGGTGGGTTTGTGGTGTTCATCTATGGAGTTGTATCGTGGGTACAGGCAGTCATTGCAACCATGCCAGGGTAGGACAGGTGAATGCGTTGCCTACTAATGACAGGATGCCTATACTAATGTCTTGAAGGGGAGTTCTACTTCGTAGAAGAATTAATGGTATCGGTCAGCGTTGTTATCGCGACATTGAAGCCGCGGGATGAGATTGAAGCAATACAGTGCCTCAAAGAGCACGCGTTCGACGACTTTGAGGTTATCGTGTGTGATGAGAGCCCTGTGACTAGAGCCCGAAATGAGGGGATCAAACAAGCCTCAACCGACAAGATCGTATTTCTGGATGATGATTCCCGACCTCGCCCAGAATATCTTCAAAAAGCGGATGAACTCCTCGAAACAGAGGCGGCATACGCCGGTCGAACCATCCACCCAGTCGATGATGTGTTTGCTCGCCATTTCACCACCCATTACGACTGGGGGGACGATCCTTGCTATGTCAACCACTTCTGGGGCTGTAACATGGGCGTTCACAGGGACGTGTTCAAGGCGGTCGGTGGGTGGGACGAACAGATGGGGTGGGGTCACGAGGAAAAGGAACTCGCCAGGCGAGTTAGAGCCGAGTTTGATATTCGGTACGATCCCGAACTCATCGTTGACCATCCGTACGCGTCGTCTATTACTGAATACTGGAAGAAACAGTATAAGCTCGAAACAAAGAGTCCGTACTACTGGTCAAAATGTAACGTCTCGCGAGCAGATCAACTCAAGAATATTTTCTGTGAGGCACTTGACCCGCTGAATTATGTCAGAATAACGCCGGTAGCTACCGTTATAGAAGCGGGCAGTACTGTTGCAAAGACAGCTGGACGTATTCGAGGATTCCTCAACCACACCCACTACGAAGAGGACAGAGGCGAAGTACCTAATATTGACCGACCCTCGGAATCCGCGGGACCGTCAGACTAACTGTCTCTGGGTCTCTTCGGTGTTCTGAATTTAGGCAAACTAGCAGCTGCTGGCCCAACTCTTTCCTCAGAGAGAGTCGTGATATATGCCGTACTAGTTACTCGCCGAACCCCTGTTCACCATACCCATCTTCGCCGTACCCACGATACAATATCTCCCGCTTCAAAAGCACTGCAACTCCGAACGAGAGTCCAGTCGCAACAAGGGATAGAATGGTCCGTCGGGTCGCCTGCTCCGACTCCACGGTCCTAGTCTCTTCATCTGAAGACATCAGTACGGTGAGATAGTCCCCCTCGCGACCGTAGCTACGCTTTGTCGGCGACGAATGTGGTCCATCGTTATCAAGAATCCAACGACGGAGACCGTTTTAGTAAACAGGCCATACCGGCAGCCATGCTGCAGCGTATCCTATCATTGATCACATATGATTTGGACAGGGACCCGGCTACTATACAAATAGGGGCATCCCGGGATTAAACGCCAACTGGTTTAGCTGGCTTCATATATTCGATCAAGAAGCGACCGTGGTCAGTTCACGAGTGAACAAATGCTTAGCTGGTGGTCTGATTGTCCTGGTTGGAATCCGCCAAGATCGCAGTAGTTAAGAGTCATATAATACACTGTGCGTGTTCTAAAACTACACGAGATGGCTGCGTACACCCTCTCTGATAGAAGGAGCCCAGAGTTTCAGATATATTGTCACGGTAGCATTGGTAGACCAGCCAGTCAGTGTGGACTGTCTGAGTGAATCGGTACGAGGTTACTACTATTGAGGCTACTATCCCACCTTCCATCGATGACTTACACTGTCGCAGTCATTGGGACTGGTGCAGATCCGGACGACCCGGATACCGACGGGTTCGCAATGGCATATAGGCACGCAGGCGCGTACAGGCGGTTAGACTCGTGTGAACTTACCGCCTGTGCCGACGTCGTCCCTGAGAATGCGAGAAGTTTCGGAGAACAATGGAACCTCCCGGACAGAAACGTCTACACGGACACTGAGAAGATGCTCACTGCTGTCGAGCCCGACATTGTCAGTGTCTGCGTTCCGCCCCATATCCACGCACCTGTCGTGATGACGTGTGCTGAGAGTGGGGTAATGGACGCGATCCACTGTGAAAAGCCGATGGCAACGAGATGGGAGGACTGTCAGAAAATGGCATCGGCCTGTAAGCGGGCCGGAATCCAGCTTACGTTCAACCACCAACGACGGTTCGGAAAGCCGTTCCGGAAAGCCAAGTCGCTACTTGAAAACGGAAAAATAGGCTCGTTAGAGCGAATCGAACTCGGTGGAAAAAATCTATTTGATTACGGGTCGCACCTGTTTGACCTCTGTGGGTACTTCACTGACCAAGCGATGTCGAAATGGGTGATGGCTGGGATCGAATACAGCGAGGAAAACGTACAGTTTGGGGCCCACAACGAGAATCAGGCCATCGCGCAATGGCGGTATACGAACGGTGTCAACGGGCTCGCATCGACAGGGGACGGTGGCATTGTCGACTGTCATATGCGGCTGCTGGGCTCAGACGGAATGATAGAAATAGGTGGTGAGGTTCCGCTACGGGTCCGGACCGGGAAAAACTGGACAACGGTCGACACTGGGGGAGAGGACGTACACGGTCCCAACGAAACAATATTCGACGCTGCAAAACAGAAGATCAGCGCTCGTATACCGGGAGCCACTGTAGAAAACGCGAGACCTGAAACCTATATTGACCGTGCCATAGCGGACACCGTCGACGCACTGGACACGGGTCGTGAACCTGAACTTTCAGCTGACAACGCTCTGCAGGCAACGGAACTTATATTCGGGTGCTGGGAGTCCGCTCGGCGGTGCGGGCGAGTCGATTTCCCACTAGAAATCGACGACAACCCGCTGGAATCGATGGTCGAAAACGGGCAAGTACTCACTGCTGACAATCGATAAATTCCAGTACACCCCGAACAGTTGCACACTGAGACGGAGTGGCAAGATACGCCCTGATAATGCGGCTGCGTCACAGTTACCCCGCCCATAACAAACAGATGGTATCCGAAGTATGTAGCAACGGAGAGTCTATGCAGGCACAGCAATATCGAGTACTGAGTCGGAAGAACACACTGGTGTCCGTCAATCGGCCTAGTGTTGTGGCTCGTCACACACGCAACAGGGAGTTCGAACGACGATGCTAGATAAACTGAAACGGTTGATAAAGCGGCTGCTCCCGGCCAGTGATGACGTGATGGAGCAAACCGTAAAGAGTGGCGTGTGGGTCGGTGTGATGAACGTCACAGAACGGGGACTAGAACTGTTGTTGCTGGTCATCGTTGCCTCACTGTTGTCCCCGCGTGCAGTCGGGTTGATGGGGATAGCGCTGTTGACGCTCTCTTCACTCAAGAAGTTCTCCGAGTTGGGAATCAAGTCCGCTCTGATACAGGCCGAGGAGGACAACGTCGACGACGAGCTCAACACTGCTTGGACAATCGAGACAGCCAGAGGGACTGTAATTGCCGTTATTCTGTTCCTCGGGGCCCCGTTTATTGCGTCGTTGTTCAACGAACCTGCAGCGACCGATCTGTTTCGGGTCATCGCCCTCTCACCGTTTATTGTTGGGTTACGAAACCCTGCTGTCGTCTATTTCCAGAAGAGTCTAGATTTCCACAAAGAGTTCGTGTATAGGGTCAGCGGCGCGGTGGCATACTTCGTCGTCACCGTAGGCATAGCTCTGTATGACCCAACTGTCTATGCACTGGCAATCGGATACATCGCCGGCGACGCCGCCCGGTTCCTCGTCTCGTATCTGGCGGACGGGTACCGTCCGTGGCCTTCGTTCGATATCGATGTGGCGAAGAAGCGCTACAGTTTCGGAAAGTGGGTTACGGCCAATTCAATCCTGTATTTCCTGTACAGTAGAGGAGACGACGCGTTTGTCGGCTGGGCGCTCATGGCAAGTGCACTGGGATTTTACCAGCTCGCCTACCGGCTCTCGAACGCGCCGGCGACCGAAATCACACAGACAATCTCCAGTGTGACGTTCTCGGCGTATTCGAAAGTGCAGAACGACGTCGAGAAGCTGCGGTCCGGATACTTCCAGACGCTCAGAATGACCACATTGGCTTCGTTCCCAGCGGCAATGGGTATCGCGGCAGTCGCACCCGCGTTTGTCGAGGCGTTTTTTACCCCCGAGTGGCAGCCGATGATACCAGTGATGCAGTTGTTGGCTATCTACGGACTGTTGCGTTCGATGGGTGCGACGATGGGACCGGTCTGGAAAGCAGTCGGGCGACCGGACTATATTGCTAAACTCTCTGCTGTACGTGTGGCCCTCATTGCTGTATTCATCTATCCGGTCACGATGATGTATGGAATCGAAGGCACTGCAGCTCTCATTACGGGTATTTACATTTTCCCGATGATGCCGATTGACACCTATCTTATCGCCCGGACCATCAATGTGTCTCCAGTTCGAGTTTTCAGGGAGGTATCGTATCCCCTGGTGGCGAGTCTTGGGATGGCAGCCGCAGTGACCTACGTCTATCAGACGGTGACTCTCACTGGGCCGGTGTTGGAGTTTATCCTGTTGGTCCTCGTTGGTATTGGAGTCTATGTGGCCCTGGCCCTGGCGCTCATGTTTAGTTTCAATTGGGAAGTCAAGCAGAACCTCGAATCAATATTCGATGCGTTGGCGTGATCAAAATGAGACAGACAATCCAAATCAATCGATCCGGCGAAAAGAGGAGCACAGCGCGATGAAGCGACGAACAGTGCTTGCTGGCGTCGTCCCGTTCTTACAGGTCGGGCGGTGGTTAGATCAGCTGCTGCTCGTGAATCAAGGTGAGATAGTTCAAAAGCGGTTCGTCGGCATCGCCGAGGGGGAGACGACTGAGATCACCGTCACTGACGATGACGGGACAACTGTTTCATCCGAACACGAGGGACAGCTTGGGCAGTCACCAGCAGAGATATCACCTGAGGTTGCAACCTCCCTGCGGGAAAGGTACGACTCGATACGGTTCCACGTCACAGTAAACCACCACAACGACAGTCCCAAAGTGTTCGGTCGGACCGGGACGATAGAATATCAGACGTCTAGAACGCTCTACAGCGGGATTGCAGTGGGCGACCACATTTCGTTTCAGACATCTCTCCTGAACGCTAACAGCATCATTTCGCTGTCGTGCCTAGCAAACGAGAAGGAGTCCCTACAACGCCGGTGTCGAGTCGGAGTCGAGGACCCGACCGCGGAATGAGATAGACCGCTCCAAAGTAGAGCCTCATTCAGAAATATCGCGTAGAGCGTGGGACGCATGTTCCCAGAGAATATCGCCTTTGAATACACTGCTGCGTTAGATCCAGCAACAAGGTTTGTTTTCGAGTGAATTCATCGCAATCGAAAATCCCGGATACCCAAGTATTGCACGAAGTGGTTCACAAAAGTCAATCCGCATCATATTAACAGTCCAATAGTACGGCTGCTGAACCGAATATACTCCGAGAGGCTGTAATGGTTCACAGCTAAAGACGGGAGTGACAGCCATCTTGGACTCACTGCTGAGAATAGCATGTAAATCGGACAGGACTGATAGAGACCACGAAATTACTCGCAAACGGCTTGAACATCTTGCCACCACAAGAGAATTTGAGCGACGGGATCGTGGTCTCTGAAACAGGACTCGGTGACATAGGCCGATTGACTTTCAGATCGAGCGGATCTGCTGGTCACGAAGTGGAGTGATATCAGATGGTAGTACCTCCCTAACATTACAAAGATACCGTAATTCGACTATACTAAACGAGTATTAGTTTCTCAACTGCCATTTTCGATTATAATATTTGCTCTAAACGTGGTATGCAAGAAAGTATCGCATGGTCAGCAAGTTATGCAAACAAGACCCAACCGGTAACAACGAATAAAATAGTAAATAGGGATTACCGGAGTGTGACCAACGAAGAACAGAATCGCTCGCACGACAGTGGTGAGGTGTCGCGAGATAAAAGTAGTACGACGGGAACAACCGTCATAGACCGCCGCACGTGCATGAAATTAGTAGGTGTTGCCGCTGCGTCCTTGGCAGGATGTGCCGGTAAAGGTGATCCTACCGCGGGAGGATCGGCAGCAAAATTCGGATACGGTGGTGAGCCTGCAGTTACAACACAACTCAGCGCAGTCGATGTTTCGAAGGTGGCCGGAGACACCAGTATAGCAAGTTCGGTCAGCAGCCTCAGCATCGATTCTCCGCTCTCAACAACACTGTCTCCAAGCTCCTCTGATCTCTTTGCGTTCAGGCCCGACAGCGAAAATGTAGCGGTTAAATTCACGCCGGGGTCAGACACAGGTGCTGCTGCGGTCGGGCTGTTCAATCCCGACGGTGAATTACTCTCCCAAGCGTACGCGAGTTCAGATGTCCCGGTGTATCTGCCGGAATCTCTCTCAGCCGGAAGTACACACTACCTGCAAGTCATGGACGTCAGTCGGAGCGGTGGCGATTACTCACTCACCATTTCGACGGATAGTACGACGCAGTCTCAGTCACCGTACGAAGGGACAGTCAGGGCAATTCCCGGACGTATTCAGGCCCAGAACTTCGACATCGGTGGCGAAGGCGAGGCGTACCACGACACGTCTAGCGGAAATATCTACGGTTCCGCTAACCGAGATACTGACGTTGATATCCGACCAACAGAGGACGAGTCAGGAAAGTACAATATCGGCTACTTTCAGGCCGGAGAGTGGCTCGAATACACAACCGATGTCTCGCCGGGGACGTACGATATTAGAGTCCGAGTGGCGTCAGCACTCTCTGATGGGCGACTCGAACTGTCTCTTGGAGATCGTACCCTCACGACGGTCGCTGTCCCTAATACGGGCGACTGGACCTCGTGGGAGACAGTCACAGTAGAAGACATCGAAATCGAGTCCGAGCAGCAATCGACGCTTCGCGTCGAAGCACTGGATTCCGGTGTAGAATTCAATTGGCTCGAATTCGATAGAGTCGATGCGCAGAAACCGTACAATGGGACTCTAGCAACGATTCCCGGGCGCATCGAGGCACAAAACTACGACACGGGTGGCGAAGGAGTATCGTACTCCGATACGACCGCTGGGAACGAATACGACACCAGTTACCGTGACACCGATGTCGACATCCGGCAGACCCAAGACGACTCTGGGGAGTACAACATCGGTTACTTCGAAGACGGCGAATGGCTCGAATACTCGGCTGATGTTTCGCCAGGCCAGTATGATCTAAAAGTCCGTGTCGCCACGACACAGGACGACAGACAGCTCCGGTTCCACTTGGGCGACCGAGAACTTGGAACGGTAGACGTGCCGAACACCGGCGGCTGGACGACCTGGGAGACGGCAGTAGCTGAGGACGTGACCATCGATGCCGATGGACAGCAAGTGCTCCGGGTCGAAGCTATCGGGTCCGGCATCGATTTCAACTGGGCCGAGTTCGAGGTCGCCGGGAATCAGCCGTTCGACGGCGCCCCGACGCTTCCCGGCAGGATACAGTCACAAGCATTCGACCTGGGCGGCGAGGGCGTGTCGTATCACGACACTACTGCCGGCAGTGAGTACGATCTCGGTTATCGGGACTCCGACGTCGATATCCGGGAAACGCAGGACAATTCCGGGAAGTACAACGTTGGGTATTTCGAGGACGGCGAATGGCTCGAATACACCGCGGAGGTGCCGGCCGGAACATACGACATCGACGTTCGCGTCGCGACGACACGAGACAACAGGCAACTGCAGTTTAGCCTCGACGGCGAGCAACTCGGGACAGTGGATGTACCGAACACCGGCGGCTGGACGACTTGGGAAACGGCAACGCTTCCTGACGTAACGGTCCAGGATGGTGGCGAGCACGTCATTCAGGTGAAAGCAGTTGGCTCCGGCATTGATTTCAACTGGTTCGAATTCCGCGAAGCGGCCGAGACGGAAACATCGACTGAAACTGAGACGGCGACACAGACATCGACCGAAACGGAGACGCCGACAGAAACCGAGACAGCGACCGAAACTGAGATCATGACGGAGTCAAGCACTGACAACTTCGGCAGCGACGGCTACGGAATGGGTGGGTACGGGGGTACCCAGTAATACAACAGAACAATGGCAGAACGATACAACACACCCGCGGAGGGCACGCTCGATTGGCACGTACCACTTAACGAAAACTTCGAAAAGCTCGACAGCCACGTCGAGCTCCGGGACGCTGAGTCCAACATCAGCCAGTACGAACCGAAGACAGGGTCGAAGTTCCTAGCGACCGATACCGGCACGGTATACATTGGCGACGGCAGCAACTGGAACCGCGTCGGGAGCCTCAGTGCGTCCGACGACTCAGTTTCCGAGGCCGACGACGGTTCGCTCATCGCACCGCCGGGCGAAGTACAGTCCGTGATCGATCAAGCGTCCAAGTCACACACATGGGCACAGGGACCGAGCCGAACTGTAAAGCTCGTCTCCGGGGAGAACTACTTCCCGTCGGATACTATCAAACTGAAACGGAACATCCGACTCGAATGTAACGGCGCTCGGATCATTCCGGAAGGTGACTTCAACGTCATCGAGATGTACCGCGGGACGCAGCTCATCGACCCGTTCATTGACACCCGATCGGTCAATTGGAATTCGACGCAGGTCGTCGTCGGCGCACCGGACGCAGACAAAATCGAACTGGCGAACCGCGCAACCGTCGAAAATGCCTATCTCTGGGGAACCCCCGGAGAGGGCATCGGACTCCAGTTCTTGGGCGGCTCGAAACCCTGCTCGATGCAGGTCGCCAGCGGAACAATACACGGATTCGATATCGCGATCGACCTCTATGCCAGCGGTGACGATTACAGCGGACAGGGCGACTGGTCGAACGGGAACCAATTCTACGGCTCACTGGAAGCCTTCCGTGTTGGCGTCAACCAGCGCTCTGAGGGCGCCGAAGTCTCCGGGAACGTCTTCAAGTTGATGGTCCAGCCTGACAACGACGTGAGCGAATGGCTCTGGTACATGGAGGACGACCCCCGATCCGAAAGCGACCGAGACGACAATATGTACCGGAAGTCTGGGAACACCATGATGGTGTATCCGTGGGACAACAACAATTATATGGACAATAATCCCTTCGCTGAGAGTAGCGACCGTAAGCCGCCGGTGTGGTATATCGGCGAGGGAATAAACTACGGTAATTCACTCGTTGACCAGTCCGGAAAGCTCGGGAACCAGTATATCGTTAACAATTCGGATTACCCAGATCGGAACGGGATTTTCACCTATCATGGTGGCGAAGTCACCGGCACCAGGCAGTTCTCACACCCGCCTGCGTACCAGCGGAATAGCGAAAGTCGTATGTGGCACGAAGACTCAAAGAACTAAGATCTGAGCGGTCCTTAGGCGATAATAGCGTGGGAGTAACTATCTACTCCGCATTGCGCGACTGCGGGTGCCAATGTCGGCTATCGTTTCGCTGATATGCCGGATTTGTCTCAAACTCTGTTGTACCAACGACGAAGCCACCGTGTGCAGTGAAGATGCCGTTTCGGTCGGGCGTATCTGAATCGTTGAGTACGTACTGGTTTCCTCGTACCCCGCTCAGATCCACGAGTGAATTTCCGTACCGACGACCACGTCCGATAAACCAGAATGGCGCATCTCGATCACTCTCTGAATAATATGAGTTGTTCTGCTTGAATGACGATACGTCCCACGGATAAGCCATTACCGTATTGCCTTTCATCACGAATTTGTTATCACCGCGAGACTCTCGGGGGTCGTCCTTCATTTTCCAGAGCCATTCACTTACTTCTGGGTCAGGCTGAGTCTGTACGCGGACGGTATTCCCGCTCACCTCCGCACCGTCCGACCGCATACTAATCCCGATCCGGAAGTCCTGTATCCGCCCCCAGAACTGATTTCCGTTCGACCAGTCGCCTTGCGGATCGCGGTTCTCCCCGGCAGCGTAGAAATCTACTGCTCGATCAAACCCGTCGAGGGTCCCATTGGCGACCTGCATCGAGCAGGGTTTCGAGCCGCCACGGAACTGAATGCCGATACCCTTGCCTGTGTCTCCGAGGAGATACGCGTCCTTTACCCAGGCGCGGTTGGCCGTATCTAACTTCTGTGCGTCTTCGGGACCAATAACAATCTGTGTCGAACTCCAGTTTTTGCCGCGAGTATCGACAAACGGGTCAAGCAGAACGGTATCACGGACGAGTTCGAAAACATCAAAATCGCCAGTCGGGACGACTCTAGCCCCATTACACTCCAGTCTAACACCTCTCTTGAGCCGGACAGTCTCGGATACTTCGTACGTCTCACCGGAGACCATCTTGACTGTCTGTGCAGGAGCCTGTCCGAACTCAGATCCAGTAGATGCGGTATCGATAACGTCCTGTAGTTGTCCTGGTTGGGCGATGAACGTTCCGTCACTCATTACCGTGGCTCTCTCACTGGTCTCACCAAGCGAGACGGAACGTGCGCGGCCTGCCGTGCTTCCGAACTCCAGCCACTCTTCTCCGTTTCCCATAAAGATACGTCGCGAATCTGTCGCGAGGAACTTGGCCCCCTCTTTTGGTTGATACTGATCCAGATTTTCGGCAGCATCCTTGATCTCGACCTCAGTATCGATACGAGAGAAATTCTCGTTCAACGGGATATGCCAATCCTGTGTTCCGCGATCCGGACGCTGGTAGCTATGATTCGGCGTCTCTTCAGCCATATCTGTCAATTTACACAAACCAAGTAAAATATACTGTTGTTACTCTCTCGGTAAGCTTGCGGGGGAGCCGTTACCCGGTCAGCGGCTGTACGTAGGGGGTCTCTTCGGGCTCTGTCTCGATTTCCTGATACAATCGCTCGAACCCGTCCACCATCGATTCGATCGTAAACTCGCTTGCCGCCCGCTGTCCTGCGGCGGTTCCAAGCGTTTCAGCGAGTGGCTGGTGCTGATGTAGACGGATGGTGGCCCACGCAATTTCGTCGGGTGCCTGCACGTCGACGAACAACCCCGTCCGGTAATTCTCCAACAGATCGCTAGTACCATCCACAGGTGTCGCGACGATCGGAAGCTCCGCGGCCATCGCTTCGATCACTGCACCTGGGAGCCCCTCGTAATGAGATGGGAAGGCGAAGACATCCATCGCACCGAGAAGCGCTGGGACATCCTGTCGCGTTCCGAGGAAATGAACCGAATCAGCACATCCGAGTGAGTCGACCCGTTCCGTCAGCCGCTCCCGATCGGCACCATCACCGACGAATACGAGATGTGCATCGGGTATCTCGGAGACGATAGTCGGCCACGCATCGAGCAGATCGAAGTGGCCTTTCCGCTCGACGAGACGACCGACGGTGCCGACTACAGTGGCCCCCGTCGGGATGTCTAGCTCTGATCGCAGCTCCGCCGAGTCTGTCGTTCGGTACTGTTCGATGTTCCGGCCATTGTAGACCACCGCCACGTTTTCTTCCTCTGCACCGCGTTTAACAGCGTAGTCCCGGCCCGCTGTGGAGTTCGAAACGATCACATCCGAGAGTGAGATCGTCATCCGATCGATAACGCGGCGTACGAACGGTTCCTCGTTAGGTACTTCACGAATGCCGGTAATAATGGTTGCAGAACAGAACACGCCGGCGAGCCTGGCAATTACGTTGTCGTAAAAAAGGAACGACTGTATGAGATCGGGCTGTTCACGGCGGGCGGTAAGACAGAACTTGAGCGGGGCGAGCAGATAGACGAGCGGGCTTTCGACGCCCTCTATCGCCCCGTTCGCAACACGACCAGCGTCCGTAAGCGACCGAACGGTGACCTCCGGTGAGAGTTCTGTTTCGAGCGGGTTCGTAGAGAATATTGTCCAGATGGTGACGTCGTACTCCTCGCCGTTGACTTCGTTCGCCAGGTCGATGAGTGTGCGCTCGGCACCACCGACGACAAGTGCACCGATAAAGTACCAGAGAGTCTTCCGCTCCGCTGTCATTCTTGAATCACTCCATAGGGCTGTCTGCTATTTGTAAGATGAGGTGTGGACTCCGTGTTCACGGGAACGGTCATGCTCAAAGGTAACCCATGTTTTCGAGCTGTTCTGTCGTCTCCTCGTCGATGTCGCGTACTGTCTCCTCACTCTCCCCGGAGAGGATATCCGCAATCTCCGCCCGCGCTTCGTCCTCAGTAAACTGCGGGGCCCCATACGCCTGATGTCCCGGCAGGAACCGACAGTATGAATCTCGAAGCTTCCTGTTGTGCAAGACCTGTCGACCGAAGGGCTTCTGCAGTAGCAACGCCAGAAAGACAATCGATGATGTCGTTTTGTGTCCGTCCACGAACGTGTGGCCACCGTGTTCGTCCCAGAGGCTCCTGATTGTCCGCTCAAACCCGCCAGTGAGACTGACGAACGTCTCGGCGGGTCCCGGTAACGAGCCGTATCGAATGTGGTTCAGGTGCGTATAGCCGGTCGCCCGACCCTCTCCCTCTGCGTTCCCATCCACCCTACCGAAATCAGGTCGCGAGGACATCGCACTGGCGACCGTCGGTAAGATGTCCACATGGTGTAAGAGCCCGTTCTCGCCGGAGGAGTCCAGCTCCGGATGAATGAACGACGTCGGAACGTATACGACCTCAGGCGTCGCGAGGTGTGTGTGTCCGAAGTACCCGTACTCTCCGAGGACCTCACCGTGGTCACTGGTATAGATGACGAGGGTATCTTCCCGAAGGCCTCTGCGTTCAAGCGTCTGGAGGACGCGCTTGAACTCTTCGAACGAGCGGTCTACACCATTGTAGTAGTCTTTTCTCGCCGTTTCCGGGTCCGACGATACGCGCCAGAGATATTCGAGAGCGGTCTCGTTGCGATATTCGTAGTCGTCCCAGTCGAATCCGTCGTACGGCGCGTGGCCACCGGGCCGGCGCGCAACGTGGACGAATGGTGGCTCGACATCGTCAATCGGTTTCCGTGGGGGATTAGCAAACATCTCCGCAATACTGTGGTTCATGCCGCCCTGAGCAGCTATCGAAACCTCGTGACTCTCAATATCGAATACTGAGCGGACGTTCGCAGGGACAGAATGCTTGAAGCTGTGGATGTTGCTGTTCGGTGGTAACAGCCCGGTCAACAAACTCCCGAACGACGTGGGCGTGTGTGTTGATGCTGCAATCGTCTTGTGGGTCTGCCCGAGTTCCGCGAGATCATCGTTAATTGCGTTATATCTGACAGCGTCGTCAACGTATATGAGGACGTTCTCTACGTCGATCTCCATGCTACCAGAGGGTGGCTACTACAACAATATAGTAAAGACACACCTACGAGGTATGAAACAGCACATAAAAAACAGTACCCGGTGACGGGACGGGATATCTACCGAAAACATCTCATTTCGTAATTGTTTCAGTTTTAATCGAGTTGAGGGTCTTCATGGCGTTTTTCGCCGGCTTGTAGCTAAATCTGCCCCCAAGCGCAGCGAGTGCAAACAGCCACCTGTCGGTTCGAAACGGCCAATAATACACTGACTTAAGTAGTTGCGTTCTCGCATCAGAGTATGCTTTGGAACGTAACGCTTCTTGTCCAAGAATGAACAGCAGTGACGCGAGGAAGGCCCGTTCGTACCGACGTCCGTACCCTGCAGCGAGTTCTCGGTGTTTCTCTACCATTAATGGGTAGGAGATATCCCGCTTCTCAGCGTAGTTATTGCTGATTCGGTCCGCTCCCTCGGGACAGTTCCGATATGTCAGTACTTCGGGGATCACGCGAAACTCGCTATGTAGCGAGAGTCGTATCAGCCACTCTCTATCTTGCCAGCTGGGAAACCGGTCGTCAGGGAGCCCGGCCTGTGGGATGATATCAGCCGAAACCATCAGTGTCGAGAATTCACCGAACGACTCCCCCAGAAGGAGGTCTTTGGTAACATCCCCTTCCGCCGTGAAGATAACGTCCCGTGTGTAGTCCCCGTAATCGTACTCACAGCCAGTGTAGACTACGCCGACGCTGTCAGCGCTCTCTGCCATCTCAGTAACCTGTCGAGCAATCTTTTCGGAGTCCCAGGCGTCGTCGTCATCTAACAACGCGATGTACTCGCCTTCTGCCCGCTCAATGCCCGTGTTCCTTGCCTGGTTCGCTCCTCTGTTCTCTTGGTGACGGACACAGTTGACTTCGATACCTCGTAGCGGCTCTCCGGCAAGTGTATCGGCTGCCGGCTGCGGGGAGTGATCGTCGATGACGATGAGTTCGATGTTTGGGTACGTCTGCTCTGCGACACTCCGTGCTGCACTCCGAAGTCTGTCCGGTCGTTTGTATGTCGGGAGGACAACGCTGACGAGCGGATTTGGCATATGGCTGGTGGTGGTTTGCGGCATCTAAAGTTAGTGTCTGGCTATGCGTGGCTCTGCTGGCTAATTTTGGGGCGCTACGGACCACCCAGTGAACCCACCGTTGGTATAAACCTTGTTTGCCGTTGGATCGTTGTGCATTCTCGCCAGACTGTCTTCACCGTATCGGAATAGATATTCCTGTTGGTCTTTTGTATAATACGAGGCAGTGTGCTGTTTGACATCGTGTGTCTTCGTGACAACGTAACTTCGGCCAAACGTATCAGAGGCGATAACATCCTGGCTGAAATAGCCGAGGTTCCGAGGCAAGTTATTGTTCATACCGAAACTCTGTGGGTAGTAGCGGGGATGGTTTGTGCCTAAGACGAACGCTTCCATCTTATGTGACGTATCCATTGCATGGACCGGAACCCCTTCGTCAATATTCGCTGCCATGAATTGAGACCCATCGTACTCTGCGTAGGTCATGTGACGGTTTGGCTCGTAGGCAGCACTTGCAGCGAGACAGGCACCTAGGAGTACGAGTACGGTCAAAGCAACGGTGGTTACCGAGTTGCGCTTGGTGGCGCTATGGATGAGTGCCATCCCCACGAGGACTGCAGCGAACAGGAGTGCGTATCTGTTTACTCTTATTATGCCTTTCACGATGAGATTGCTAAGGAGGAAGATCGCTGCGATACCCAGTCCTGCAACGAAGTGAACCGAACCGAAGCCCCAGTCGTACCGCATCCGTTCGGAGAGAAACCAGTATAGGGTCAAAAGGACGAACGTCCCGGCGATAGTGAAGTAAATTGTGGTCGAGCCGTACAGAGTGATGAATTTCTCGGCGAGCTGTAGAGGTGAAAACTGGACTGAGCCGGCTCGCTGTACCTCTCTGGCTGCTGGGTTCATATCATCCTGTGCCGCAACGACTTTTATTATGGCCTGGCGTGTCTGACCGAAATTGGTGAGCCAGGCGAATAGGAGCGGAAGAAAGGCCACACCAAGCCGCGGACTGAGTTGCGGAGTGGACGATAGGGAAAGCCGTCCGAACAGCCCGGAATACACCGAGGTTAACAGTAATATACCTAGCATAAACAGGGTTGTCATCGGGTGTGAGTAGATGATGAACAGGCCAACCAGGAGAATCAAGAGCAGGTACTCGTTGTCGTTACTCCGTCGGTACAGTTCTGTGAGCGTGAGCAGGACCGGAACGACCATGAATGAGTTCATCGCCGGGTGGTTTGAGAGATGGAAGGTCGTATAAATGAGAGTGCTACCGGCTGCTAATCCGGCCGCGAGACTTCCCCGTTTACCCGAGAGCGTCTTCACAAGGACTCCGATTCCGATTATCTGAAGCGTCGTAAACAACAACGCTACCAAGTATGGCATCGCGTCAATCGGGACACCTAGCATCGCCATCTCGGCCATCAGCACATGTTCACCTGGATACCAGATTCCGGGAAGTGTTCCCGTTTCGAGAATCGCCCTAACATCGCCGAAGTGTTGCAGTGCATCTGCCGTTCCTTGTCCGTAAAACCGATAGCCGCGAGCTTTTGGGAGGAAGAAGTACAGCGCGTAGTTTGAAAGGACGAGGCCAAGACCATGTCGCCAGTACCTCGTTTGCGTAATAGCCGCTGCTATCAGCGTCAATATTCCACCGATCATGACCGAATAGAAAGTGAACCAGAACAGCTGGGACAGTCCATCTGCCAGCGAAGTTTCATATCCGGTTACCGGTTGAATGGACAGGAAGAGCGCACTCTCGAGGATAAGGATACCGGCTAGGAGTATGACCAGATATTCCTGTATGTCACGGTTGGCGAACTCGAAGCTGTCGAACGACTCCCGGTCGAGATTTGTCTCGTGACTCATTTATTACCCTTCTGGCTCGCGATGCAGTGTGAGGTCCACGTCTTTCCCTGCCTTGCATACGGTAGATATTAAGTAATCAGCGACTAACGCGCAGTGGATACACGCCCTCACCAAAGTCAGGCCTCGACCAGCTTCAATAGACCACCTGAACCGCAATATCGATTGGGCCACGAAGACGCGACAGTGGTATGGAACTGTGCAACCGGAATCAGTCGAGGCTCGATTCGCCATTCGTTCAGATCTCGTCCTTGACCACAGGTGTGGGACTGCTGGTCGATTCCGTCTTGTCTCGAATCACGGAGTCACCGATTTCAGCCACTTGGCCCAGTATTTCCGTTGTCTCTTGCACTGTCTCTTCCCAGTTGTAACGCGTCGTGACGATTGCTCGGCCGTGTTTTCCCAGTTCTGAGAGGCCGCGCTGATCGCTGAGCAAATCAGAAATCGCCGTCGCGAATCCCTCGACGTTGCCAACTTGGACTGTCTCTCCCGTTTGGTTGACTATTTTCGAGGTCTGTTCGAGATCGCTGGCAACAACTGGTGTTTCACAGGCTAAAGCTTCGATAACTGTCCGTGGAAAGCCTTCAGTCCGACTCGGAAGGACGAACAGGTCCGCTGCTCTGAACACCGAGGGCATTTTCTGATAGGGGACCCGCCCCAGGAATTCTACAGCATCTGTAAGTCCCTCGTCAGCGACCGTCGATTCGAGACTGTCTCGAAGCGGGCCGTCGCCACAGAAGAACAGCGATGCGTCCGGACAGCGCTCTCGTACCGTATCGAATGCAGCTAACACGTCCTGAGGTCGCTTTCCGTCGACTAAGCGGCCGACAAACACGATTGCCTGGCCGCCCTGGCTCGCGATATCGGGATGGGTCTGTCCAGCAGGGGAGAAGCGGTTGGTATCGATCCCGTTGTTTACAACCGCGATGTCAGCGTCGACACCGAGGTCACGAAGTTTGGATTGCTCGACATCGGTGTAGCAAAGCGTGACGTCGGCCGAGTCATACGTCCACTTACCCAGCGTACGAAGGTGTGCACGCGAGAACCAGAACGGACCTCGTTGTGAGTTGAGGCCGTGACATGTGATTGCAATCGGGATGTTGGCCATTCGGCAGTACAGCGCGGCCACGTTACTCGAGAAGAACAGGTGAGAGTGGGTGTGAACCACGTCGAAGTCTTCCAGACCACGTAGATCACCGACGGTGTTGGCGAAGATCTGATTCCCGAGGAGCTCTAGCTTCGGCGGTTGTTTGATCAACGTATACCCGTCTTGATCGGTAACCTCTCGCTCTTCCACCTCTTCCGAGACAGTCAAGACGGTGACCTCGTGCCCCATCGCAGCCTGATCACGGCTCAGAGCATGTATGTGATATGGCGCACCACCGACAGTTTCAGGGAAGATGTCTTGGGCGACCCGGAGTATGTGCATTTATTTCGCCCGACTCTTACAGGTAGAGGGGTATAGTTAATAGTCCGATTTTTTGAGTAATAGGCCTCTATAGCCAGTACAAGACACCAGATGGTGGTATGTAGTCACACTAAATCCTGCTACCGTATTCCTATTCGAGGACCCCCTGCTCTTGCATACGCACAGCCCAGTGCTTGAAGACGTAGACGGTCCAGAGGAACCGCGAGTGATCGTGGTTTCCATCGAGGTGTTCATCGAATAGTTCTAAAATCGCCGCGGTATCGAGAATCCCCAGATCAGTAGCACGGACCATCGAGACGAACTCGTCAGCAAGCTCGTGTTTAAACCACTCACCGATCGGCATATCGAACCCGTGTTTGTTTCGCTGTAAGATAGACTCCGGCAGTACATCATCGAAGGCTCGTTTCAGCACACGTTTTCGATCGCGGCCAGTTAGTTTGTGGTCTGTTGGGAGACTGAGTGCGTACTCAACGACATCAGTATCGAGGAACGGAACGCGTACCTCGAGTGAGTTGTACATACTGGCCTGGTCGACTTTCGTGAGCATCTGATCTGGGAGCGATAAGCGGGTATCGACAGCCTGTATCCGTGCCAAGCTCTCTCTATCGGCCAGTTCTGGGGATATCGCGGCGTGCTGTGTCCGGAGGGCGGTCTGCCCAGCTTCGATTGGGTCAACGTTCGTCACGGACTGGATAGCTTGGTCGTCGGAGACACGCATTAAATCGAAGTGACGCTCCGGAACTGATCGTTCTCCGCTCCGATTTATGAACCACTGTCCTTTGTAAACGGCGTCGCCGACCGCAGTCCCTCGTGAGGCGGGTAGTGCATTCACAGCCGGCTCGACGGCGTATTTCCGTATCTGGGCCGGAAGCGCTCGATAGTACTTTGACAGGGACTCGACTCGGTACTTATCGTAGCCGGCGAACAGTTCGTCAGCACCGTCACCAGAGAGTGCGACCTTGACGTTATTTCTCGTGGCTCGAGACACAGCGTAACTCGGCATCAGTGCCGGGTCGGCGAAGGGCTCCCCCAATTTATTCAGTACGTCCGGTACGGACTCGCGTACGTCATTCGCTGTGAGCGTGATCTCGTGATGGTCGGTGTTGTGGAAAGACGCCACTTCTCGTGCCGCCCAGGATTCGTCGAATCGATCCTGATTGAAACCGACGGTAAACGTCTTCACGGGATCATCGAGTAACTGTGCCATCGTCCCGACGATTATCGTCGAATCGATCCCCCCGCTGAGGAACGCTCCGAGGTCAACGTCGGCCATCAGGCGTTTTTCGACCGCCGATTCGACGAGCGAGCGTAGGTGAGAGGCAGCGGTATCAATGTCGGGATCACGAGGCGTGATCGATGGCTCGTGGTATTTGTCGCGGTCGATACCGTCGTCCGATATGAGTATCCGCTCGCCGGGTCTGACCTTCGAGACGTTACGGAAGGCCGTTTTCGGTGCCGGAATATATCCGAATGCGAAGTACTGAGCCAGTGCGTCCCGATCTATGCCGCCGAGGTCAATGTCGCTCTCGAACAGCGATGGGAGCTCGGAGGCGAACGCGAGCTTGTCGTCCGTTTCGGCGAGAACGAGAGGTTTGATACCCATCGGGTCACGGGCCAGTAATAGACGTTCTCGCTCACTGTCCCACAGAGCGAACGCGAACATTCCGTCGAGTTCGTCGACGAAACTTGGACCTTCTTCCTCATAGAGATGGACCAGTACTTCGGTGTCGGTTTGAGTGGTAAATCGATGTCCTGCGGACGTGAGTCGTTCCTTGAGAGCCCCGTAATTATAGATCTCTCCGTTGAAGATGACGGTTACGGTACCGTCCTCGTTGTGGATCGGCTGTCCCCCGTTCTCGGGGTCTATAATGCTGAGCCGGCGGTGTGCAAGTCCAACACTTCCATCTCTGAAAACCCCATCGTCGTCAGGACCTCGGTGACACTGGCAGTCGTTCATACGTTCAAGAACGTCGGTTTCAGGAGAGCCAGATCGAACATACTGACCACAGATTCCACACATTGTTCGCGTAATCTACATCGATGCTCAAAATTATACCCTCCCTACACGGGCGAGTCAGACGGGCTATCTTCCGCCCAACGCTGCCTATATGGGTCTGTCAGTCCGCTGTGGAACGTCCCCGGGGCAGTTCTGTCCCTTACGCTGCCTGAATGAACAATTTAAGCTATTCGAATCGACCAAAGCATTGCAGGAAAGTCAGAAACGTGTCCCGAGAATCGGCGTAGGGTGAGTATAAACAAGCCCTTTCACACAGACTGTGAACTAATGGAAAACACTGGACCGATAGCATTCTTCGTTCCCTCTCTGACAGTCGGTGGTGCCGAGCGTGTGACAGTTTCTGTCGCGAACGGGCTCTCTAAGCGCGGATATGACGTAGACCTTGTCGTGTCGTACAACGAGGGGGATTTCCGGACCGATGTCGCCGGAAGCGTAAACGTCGTCGACCTCGGAACACAGAGGATACCAGGGATAGGAATCGGTGCGAGCGTTCCCGCTCTCGTACGATATCTGCGGCGACGATCTCCCCAGATACTCTTCTCACAGATGACGTATGCCAACGATATGCACATGATTTCGCAGATTCTATCGGGCGCTGACACTACCGCCATCTCGACGATCCACAACACGCTCGGGATGCAAGAGGAATCGAAAGAGAAACTCGTCCAGTGGCTGCAGCGTCGCCTCGCCGGTCAGTCGGACCAGTTCGTCGCCGTTTCAGAAGGTGTCGCTAAGAGCATCGTGGAACACGTCGGTGTCGACCGCGAGAAGGTGTCTGTCCTCCACAATCCGATCCCTGTCGATGAGGTCCAAGAGCGGGCAGGGAAGCCGGTGGATCATCCATGGATCGAATCGGCAAACATTGACGTCGTTCTCGGTGTCGGACGCCTGGAGAGAGCGAAGAACTTTGGATCGTTCCTCCGCGCTTTCGAACAGGTCCATGCCGCTCGACCGGACACGCGTGCGATTATTGTCGGCCGCGGGTCGAAGCGAGCCGAACTCGAAACCCTCGCGGCCGAGTTAGGTATCGACGCCGCGGTTTCGTTTCCCGGCTTTGTCGACAACCCTTACGGCTACATGGCGGGTTCGGACGTCCTCGCGATGTCTTCGGTCCACGAGGGACTGCCGACCGTGCTCATCGAGGCCCTTGCCTGCGGATGTCCGGTCGTCTCGACCGATTGTCCCAGCGGCCCGGCAGAGATCCTCAAAGATGGTGAGTACGGCCCGCTCGTCGATGTCGATGACGACGAGGGACTCGCAGCGGCCATCCGGACAACGCTCGACGAGCCACTCCCGAGCGACGTACTGATCGAGCGTGCGAACGATTTCGCGCCGGCGGCTGTGATCGACCAGTACGAAGCGTTTATTCGAAGTTTCGTATCGGTGGAGACCACCGATAGTGTCGATAAACGATCCGAGCCGCTCACCCCCTCGTGACTATAGTAGCCATTGAAAATCAATGCACACCTGATCGGACGACGGCAGTGCGATCAGTGTGTACATCGTTTCAATTGTTACTATAGCTGCAGTCGATACCATCCATCAGAACTGTCCAAAACCTACTCCCAGACTCCTGTCGTTGTTAGCTCACGTTACGTCGACCCAAATGTGAGCCTCGCGGTACGCGTTCTCAGCTGTGGGTTGATCCGGCTGACTTCCCCTGTACAACAAATACGTCAACCGCAGGCGCTCGCCCTCCAGTACCGGCGTCACCGTGTGACGCTGCAGCCAGCGGTCTCCAGCCGCTGTCCGGTTGCTGTAAGTATCGAGACGTATGCGCTCGATGACCTCGCCTGTCGGCGCGGTTCTGGCCATCTGCACGACGACGACGTACTCGGTTGTCTCCATCTCGTGATTCGTGACGGTGAAGTACATCTGTTCGGGCTCGCCCAACGCGATCTGCTCCGGATAGTCGCTTGCCTCCAGATCCCCTGTCTCATTCTCGGTCAGCAGCCCGAATTCTGTGTACGCTTCGCCGCGCTGTGGCTGAGCCGCGACCAGCGCCACGCTGGCAAACGTCACGAGGATCGCCACACCGACAACTACGGTCCCCAGCTGGACTCCCTCCCCATCGGAACCACCGCTGGCCGCTCGTGAGTTTCCGAAGGGCATCGAGGTCTGGCTCAGGCCCGTCTGTGTCCTTTTGTAGCGCCGATACCACGCGATTCCGGTTGCCACAACAGTTACGATAGCAAGGGCAGTGACAACCGGAGTCGGGCGAATCGGCCAGGGCGTGAACTCAAGATTGACTCCGACGATAATTGCCAAACAGATACTTGCTACAACCGAGTACAGCATCCGTTCTGTGGTAATCAGCCGGTGGTGTTCATCCTCCGGGTTCCGAATTGGAAAAAGGGCCGCGACTACAGCATAGCCCGGGACGAACAGCAAGAAGGGTAACGCGATGGCCGTGAGGAGCACCCCTTCAAGAGACGACAGCGTTGCGAAGAGTACAACCGCTGTGTACCCCACGGTAACAAGCAAATCGACAGTCGCTGGCGAAGTATCCGACCACCTGCCCATAAGTTCCGCTCACGCCTACGCCATGATAAGTAAAAACTTCATAACGGTCATTGACGGTGTCGAATGTGGTGTCAAAGAACGATATCCAACCGTTCGGAGTGATCACTCTGATTCTGTTCGGGAGAGATACTTTTGCTGTAACCGCCAGACGTACCCACGAAGTAACAGAATCGATAGCTTCGGAATGAACGAGCCATATCGAATCCCGCTCGACTCGTCGCCGTAGAGTGCTTCCATCGGTACGTCCTGAACAGTCATCCCATTCGCATCTAAGTGAATTAGCATATCGTTCAGAAATCCGTAGTCGTCAAACAGATCGTTCAGCGAGAGCTGGTCAAGCGCCGTCGCGGAAATCGCGGTGTATCCGTTCTGTGGGTCGCGCATTTGCCAGTGTCCGCTCGCGATCTTGGTCAGCATCGTGAGGAGCGCATTCCCGAACAGCCGCCAGTTGGACATCTGAGTACAGTGGCGTCGCGATATGAGGCGGTTGCCTTTCGCGTAATCCGCATCCCCCTCAACGACTGGGTCGAGTATCTCATCAAGGATGTTCGGGTCCATCTGGCCGTCGCCATCAAGGACTGCAACCGTATCCATGCCGCTCATAAGCGCTAGCTCGTATCCGGTTTGTACGGCAGCCCCGCGACCGCCGTTAGTCTGATGACGGACTGGGACGATCCGCTTATCGAGAAACGTCTGGCTTTCAGATACCATTGTCCCGGCCCCGTCGGCGACAACTATTTGTTGTGCGGAGTCCCCGGTCACACTTGCGGGTTTCACCTCAGTATCCACGTATTCCTTGATTTCGGTCCATGTGCCATCTGTCGAGCAGTCGTCGATAACGAACACCTGATCGACGTACTCCGGAAGTGAGTCGATGACCTCACCGATGAACCCCTCTTCGTTGTGTGCCGGAACGACGACACCGACGGTAGAGCCTTTATACACTCTATGTCCCCCCTGTTGGTGAGTGGAGTGAGTCCGCTACGGTACGCACAGAGTTACCGAAAAGGGAGCTACTCATCCCGGGTCGGCTTTCATGCCAGACCCACGCGCCAATAGCAACCTCTGATTCAGTGATAGTCATGGTAGGTCGTAGGGCCGCTCACCGGCCACCAATAGGGCCCTCTCTGTCGCCATGTTGGGCAAATCGGTCTATTGTTATTCCTTACTTTCCAGGGTTAGCGGTCATATACAGTGGACTGTCGGATCGATAAATATCTCGTTAGACCGATTCGGAAAAGCGCCCACGTACGGCGATTACTACTGTTAGAGGGAGTGGTTATTCGAATTGATCCTGATACGTCGTCCTGATGTCCGCCTGGCGACTAGCGGTTAGGTTCTCGTACGACTTCCCGTACGTGTCGTTGGCCAGTTCGTCCCAAGATTCGATTCGGTCACCGGAGTCAGTCTGGAACTGTGTATCGAAGTCCGCTTCGACCTTCTGTTGGGTTTCGATTTCTAGTCCTGTGAAATTAAACTTCTCCCCAGGTTTCACATCGGCACCGTACTCTTGCCGGGCGATTTCCTCACGCGTCCGCACCTCTACGGCTGCAAGGCCGTCCGCGAACGGTTGGCGTTCGTGAATCTCTTCGATCTGGCGCTTCGTTTCACCGCTCACCTCATCATAGTAGAGTCCGTACTTGTCCTGGGTTATTTCATCAAGCGAAGCGCGGTCACCATCAGAGACACTGGTACTTCCGCCGGAACCGCTGGACCCGCCGTCTTTTGCCCATGACGGCTTGACCGACATAGCTGTTGACGCACGCGCGTCTTTTGAGTAGACGCCATAGACGTACGTCTGCAGACTCAGTGGTTCTACGGGGTAATCCGTCGAGTCGGTTACCGTGTATTCAACCTCGAACCGAACGCGAGTCGACTCGCCGGGTGCGAGCGTGACATTTCTGTCGACTCCATAGGCTTCCGGCCGATCATCGTCATCGCTGTCGATACGATGCTGGATCGATTGAGTTCCGGTGGTTTCACCGGTGTTCGTTACGTCCGCGGAGAACACAGCCGTATCACCGACATACAGGACATTCGGTCCAGCCAAATCCGACACCTCGAAATGACTATCCTGTACCGTCATCGAGACGGTATCTATGTCGTCAGCAGTTCCAAGCGAATGGTTGTGTGTCCCGCGGCTCAAATTCGTCGTATTCACATCAATAGACACCGTTGTCGTTTCGTTGGCAGCAAGTGAAACGGTGCGCGAATAGGTAGTGTTCATGGAATCACTCCGGAGCGTGACGTTGTCGAGCCCGTCCACGTCACCAACGTTCTCGACGACTGCTGAGACATTGGCAGTTTCCCCCCTCGTTACGTTGGCCGGTGCAGTCGTATTCTGCACACGGAACGTCGCCGGTTGCTGGACGTGGAGTGTTCCGGTCGTTGTCGTGTTTTCGGTGGCGACCCTGTATTGGTATCCGCCAGGCTCCAGATCAGCAGTTCGGACCGTGGCAGTGCTCATCTGGCTCTGGCCGCCCGCAAGCGAGTGGACGCTCTCATTCAGCGTTTCAGCATCGGAGTACTGGCCGTTTTGGTCTGCATCGACAGCGATTTGCACTGTCTGGACGCCACGATATGCACCGACATTGGTCAGGTTTGCTCGGATGGAGGCGTTGGTTCCACGGACGATTGTAGCGTTTTCAGTGGTATCAGCGAGGACAAACGTAGGCGGGGTGAGGACAGCCACATTCCCAGTTGACTCCGGGGCCGATGACTCACCGACGGCAACGGCGTACGTGTATTCCCCGGGACTGATTTGATCAGGTTCGACAGCGAACGTCACGTCCGCCGGTTCTGCAGCCGAAACCTTGACTTGTTTTGTTGCTACCGTTTCAGGAGACTGTCCGTCCCTGTTCAATCGTAGCGCTACTTGTTGTGTTGTCGTTTCCGACCCCGCGTTTGTGATTTGAAGTTCCACACGCAACGGCTCATTCGGCCGAATTTCGGTCGGAGACTGCACAGTGCGTATCTCCAGTTCGTCCTCGCTCACAGTGGTCTCCGTATCGGCCGGTCCATCGGCGAAACCACCGATTCCAAGCCCTAACGTAGCACCTCCAATGAGTAACAGTCCAGCGACGCACCCAATCAGTAACTTTCCGTAGCCTATGGACAACATGCGTACGCAGGTATGTTACAAATCATTATTGTTACGTCTGCTATACCCACCGGTAGACACTCTTTGCATTCAATATCGAAAAGCGGGTTTCTACAGGTAGGTTTCAGAATGGGTAGCAGACGTTTACCACCAGACACGTTCCCCAAAGTGGAGCTTTCAGCCATAGTCGTAGTGAGTCAATACCGTTCGTCGGCGTCTCAATTATGCGACTACCGTTAGCTGAATCTATGGAAAACACACCATCTTGTGATCTAATACCGGAGTTGGTGTAATGGAATAGGTTATACGCGAGATACCCACATCAAATTACAAGTTCAATTCGAATCGAAAACAGGGAGAGAGATAGTTCTAAGTCCACGCGCTTGTGCAATCCTATCAGTTCGCGGCCGAGACGCGACAGTTACGCCATGTTCTTCCGTTCGATTGTTTCCCAAATATCGACACCCTTCTCAGTGATGTCGTACACGCGGCCTTTCTTCCGATCTTCCGAAACTAATAGGTCGACCAGTTCCGACTCACGGAGTTCCTGCAGGGCGCGCGATACGTGAGCAATGCTCATTTCCCTGTCGTCCGCAATTAACGACGGTGTCGCAGGGCCTTCTGACAACCGGCGGAGAGTCTCGACTCGATACCGTGAACTGATTACGTAGCTCACTTCGTCCCACTGATCAAAGTCTGCCATCGTATCTATTCGTATGCACGAGTGTACCAGCTACCTTCTTTGGACACAAACTCGTGTACAGTGATATTCCATGTGCCTGTGGTTAATTGTTTCGCTCGTGTCTCTTGGTCTCGCTTCGTAGCCATACACGATTCCGGTTGAGTACCCTGCATACTGAGTATGTGGTGAGTAATATCGTTCTTCCGCTCAATTCAAATAACACGCATTTCATCTACGTGTTTGGCAATCAGGCGACAACCGATCAACAACAGATACCGTGGAGATCGTAAGGCTCCAATTCCCGACGGGAACCCAGAAGGGCATCTTATCGGGGACTGCGTTCCTGCAGGGACCTCTCTGCGGTCCAGATAGCTGTTCAATTGACACTGATAAGATTGCGTTACTTGCATGACCGATAGAAACGGCCGATATACGCTACGATTTACCCTGGGCGATTTCGAGAAGGTGAGTAACGTGTAACCGTAACAGGGGGCCGTCTCAGCGTTTTTACGGGAAGTCTACGTATTTTGCGTATCTCAACACACACTGTCGCGGACATTTATTATGGATCACCGAAAATTGATTCAAAGAACGCTGTTACTCCCGGAATACCCAAACAACTACTGACTACCCCGGCGGTAATCAAAGGAAAATTATCTAATCGATTACATAACAAAGTATTAAGTGGCAAGGTGATGTTGATTTGAAATGCTGGCTGACAGCGTAACGCTCCGTCGATACAGCCGGGGGGCTGTGTGAGCACGATTCCAGACGGGTGGACGATGTCGCAGCACACAGGAAGTGGGTAAATATGGGAGTCAAAGACACCGCACAAACGAAAGCAGAACCGAATAATAAACTAAGCGACGAATCTGTCCCATCGCCAAAAGGGAAAGAAAGCAGTGCGGACCAAGCGACGTCACAGGAGCAGGACGACTCAGGTGCATCTCTAGACGTTATTTTTGAAATACTGAAAAACAGCCGCCGCAGAGAGGTCCTCCACTTTCTTCGAGAACGAGGCGAACAGGTCTCTCTTGGAGAACTCGCAGAACACGTCGCGGCCATCGAGAACGAGACCACAACTGATGCGTTGACATCAAGTGAGCGCAAGCGCGTGTATGTAGGACTGTACCAGTGCCATCTCCCGAAGATGGACGACATCGGTGTCGTCGATTTTAACCAAGACCGAGGGCATATAACCCTTACCGAGAAGGCTGACGACTTCGAAAAGTACCTCAACCGCACTGAAGAAGAGGCGGAGGGCCGACAGTGGTATCAGTATTACGCGGCCGTCACGGTGCTCGGTGCGATGGTCCTAGCCGCCTCTGTCGCCTTCTCACTTCCCGGGAGCATAGTTTTAGGTTTGTTCTCCCTGGTAGTGGGTGTTGCAGGCGCATGTTCGGTGTATCACTGGTCAGTTGAGCGCGAAGAGCTGGACAGCGAGTAGCCCGATAAGAACGGTTTGGTTCCGCGCGCAGTTTTTACACAGTACGCGTCACGAGTAGGCTATCCAGAGCGATACACTTCGTCGCCGGCAACATATGTTCGTGCTATCGATGGAACCGGGTCTGGATCGACGATAATCAGATCGGCCCTTGCTCCACACTCCAATCGGCCACGGTCGTACAGGCCAGCAGCGGCAGCTGGTGCAGTAGAGACACGTAACACCCGGTCTTTGAGAGGGTCACCGTTTTCGATGAAAACAGAGCTAAGCAGTGATTGCGGACGAAAGTCGCTACAGAGAATGTCGACAACACCGTCTTTGATTGCCTGAGACGCATCGGGCCCGTCCCACAGACTCCCACCGCGAACCACATTCGGCGCACCCATCGCAACGGCCAAGTTTAACTCGGTTGCACGCTGCGCAACACGGTGGGAGAGCGGATACTCACTTATGTCTACCCCGATAGCAGCGGCGTTGTCCACGCTCGAAACGGTTTCATCGTCGTGTGAGGCGACTGGGATATTTCTATTGCTTGCTAGCTCTGTAATCTCTCGTGCGCGCGAGATTACTTCTGTTTCGGAGACACCATTGCGGCGTGTTTCGAGGGTCTGAAGGCTTGACTCTGAGACCCCGTCCGGAAGATTATAGCGTTGTGTAAGTGTATTTTCGCCAGCGAACTGGCCCGTTCCGGGAATGTGTGAGACAAGGGAGACGAGATCTCCCCCTGATTGGATTTCTTGCGAGACGGCGTCGACAGCCGTTTCGTTGGTGAGTTCACACCGCATATGGAGTCTGTTATCGACCCTGGCGCCGGTTTCGCAGTTGAAATCCCGGATATGCTCGGCCAAGCGACGGGCTAATTCGATACTCCGGTTATCATCTGGGACGTCTTCGAACGCAATGGCATGATACTTTGTCGTAACTCCCGCGCTGGCATTGGCAATATCACATCGGTCCAGAGCGACAGTCGTGTTGACGCGCTCACCAGCTCTCGGAAAGAGGTGCCGTTCGATATCATCACCGTGAAGATCAACCAATCCAGGTAGGACATACTTCCCCGTCGCATCAATGTCCGGGGAGTCATGAGATTCTGCTTCCACCGAGACTATTTTTCCATCAGAGAATACTATTGTCCCGTTCTCAATTTCGCTGGTCGGCGTAACAACAGTTCCTCCCGAGATTAATGTTCGATTTGCATTATTTTTCATTCAGCTTGGCACCCTGTAAGATTTTCCAATGTGTTTACAATCGACTTCCCAAAACATGAATATGCGCTTACTACGGCTATGCTACAGTCGGATATAGAGTGCATATTTATGTGTAATTGACAGCCGTAGCTGTTGTGCTTAATGAGATAATGGGAGACGAGGCCGTCAATCGTCACTATCAGTTGCTAAAGACGGACCTAGGACACTCCAACAATTCTCAGGGTTTGAATAGAGCCCCAATCCAGGGGATTTAAACCTTCGCAGTGTTTCAAATAGTACATACAAATATCAGCCTAACTTAATTTCTAAGTTATGATTATATAATGCCTTCATAGAGTGGACAATTTGCGGGTAATTCTGGCGGATTCATATCCATTAGGATACACCTACCCACATAATACCGTATTAACTGTTTGAACGAGTGCGTTTGAGCAGTAATATCTTTCTATTTTTTCCATAGTGAGAAAGAGTATAATAGCAATAGCTGAAGAAGAGAGCCAGTAGTAACAAGATTACAGCATAGTACAGTGACATACTCCGGCGACGTCACCCCACCCACCAGCATGGTGTTTGCGTGTTCAGAAACCGAAGTTTTTAGCGTCAAGGTTTAAAACATATTTGTATGAAAGACTGGATTGATACGTATAACGAGCGTGACTGGCAAACCACCACGGACGGAACGGTTCGATACGCGCTGTTAGGACTTGGCTGGTGGACAATCGACCTAGCACTTCCCGCGATTCAGGATTCTGATCTGGGTGAAGTTACAACGCTCGTCAGCAGTTCTTCGGAGAAAGCGAAACGTCTCGCCGACGAGAACGGTGTGGACCACGGGATCAGTTACGAGGAGTTCCACGACGGGGATGCAGCCGACAGGTTTGATGCCATCTACATCGGGACACCGAACGCCTTGCATCTGGAATACGCCGAGACAGCCGCAGAGTTAGACAAAGCGATCCTGTGCGAGAAACCGATGGAGGCAACAGTCGAACGGGCTCAGAAAATGGTTGAGGTCTGTGCGGACGCCGCTGTGCCGTTGATGATTGCCTACCGGATGCAGACTGACCCCGCTGTTAGGCGTGCAAAAGAACTCATCGAAGACGGATTCATCGGTGAGCCAGTATCCGTATACGGAAACAATAGTCAGCCGCTGCTCGAGATGAATCCGGACACGGACCAGTGGCGGCTCGATCCGGAACTCTCAGGTTATGGCACCTCAGTGATGGATTTGGGGATTTACTCGATCAACACGACTCGGTTTCTGCTCGACAGGGAACCACTGGCAGTGCAGTCACAGATGGATTCTCATGGGGAGGCCTTCGTCGACGTACCTGATGAGCGCTCCGGGGCCTTGCTAGCGCTGGAAGACGGTATCAAAATGGTCACGACTGATAGCCAGAACGCTCACAGTGATACGCAACTGAAAATAACTGGGACGGACGGACAGATCGAACTCCGTCCAGCGTTCCATGGGAAAGCAAAACTCCACCTGTCCCGAAACGAGACGACAGTAACTGTCGAACACGAGAGTTTTGACGCGGAGGACGAAATGCGGGAGGAGTTCGATTACTTCGCTGACCGTGTTTTGACTGGTACTGACATTGGCCCGGACGGCCGCCACGGCCTCCAGGATATGCGAATCATCCGGGCAATTCACAAAGCCGCGGAGAGCGGCGACGTCGTCAAATTGTAACTGATTCGTTCGAATTTAGCTGGCCCCATCGCTGTCAGATTGTCTTAGATTTATTCATGTGACGATCACGGCTATCGCGTTATCCCAGTCAAAACGGAGTACAGCGTGATCGCAGTATAATACTCAAGATCAGTGAACAGAAGCGACCCTGACATTGGTTTTACACTCACTGTATTGGGTGATCAATGATCAACGGCGGCAAATGCTATCAGCCGTCCGATTGATTTGTTTGGGTAGACGTGACGAAACCACATTTGAACTGGTCGGCTTTGTCTAGACGCAGAGTAACAGCGAGTTCGTTTCGTTAATGACGCTATAAATCAGCCACTCAGTTAAATTACATATACACCCCGACAAAAGGATACAAGTGGCTGATGGTGCTACAAGACGGTATGATTTCTGAACAATTCGACGCGTTCTTGCTTGACCTCGACGGGGTAGTGTATCTCGGGGACGAGGCCCTACCGGAGGCGGTCGAGTCGGTGAATCGTCTTGATGAGCGGGACAAGGAACTGCGATTCCTGACGAACGACCCACGCTTTCAGCGTGAGACGATCGCGAACAGGCTTCGCAAGCTGGGGATCGACGCGGAAAAAGGCGAGATCATCACGTCAGGCTGGGCGACCGCCCACTACCTCTCCCAACAGGATATGACCACCGCTGCTGTTGTCGGTAGCGGAGGGCTGGAAATCGAACTCCAAGAAGAAGGCATCGAGATCACGGACGACGATCCAAATGCGATGGTCGTCGGCGCGGACGAGAAGACGTCATATCAAGACATCCAGCGGGCGGCGAGACACATCCAGCGGGGAGCGACGTTCGTGGGGACGAACCCGGATGGGTCGTTCCCGACCCCAGACGGGCCTGTACCCGGGGCCGGGGCCATTGTCCGAGCAGTCGAAGCTGCGGCGGGAACAGAGCCAACGGTCGTTGGCAAACCCGAGCCGCTTATGTTCGAGATGGCTCTCGACGGGCTGGCTGACGACGTGCAAGCGGCCGCGATTGGCGATAATCCTGCCACGGACATTCTCGGCGCCCACCGTGCGGGGCTCACCGGGATTCTGGTGGCCGAGGACAAACCGACTGCCGCATCTGCTCGTGATCTTCAGCAACCAGATTTGACGATCTCGTCGCTTGCACACCTCTTCACAGACACAACCGACACATGGGAGGCACCACCCTATTCGTGGCCGGATGAGATACGTCCGGGCGTCGCTGCTGTCGTAGTGAATGACGCAGATGAGGTGCTGTTGCTGAAACGCGCCGACAAAGAGCAGTGGGCGCTCCCGACGGGCACGGTCGAACGGTGCGAACCAGTCGGGGACGCTGTCACACGGGAGGTTGACGAGGAAACGGGACTGCAAATAGCGGTTGAGCGGCTGATAGGCGTCTATTCACACCCGGAACAGCAAGTGTTTTCGTATCCCTCAGGCAAGGCAGTTCACTTCGTCACCAATTGCTTTCGGTGTTCCATCGAGGGGGGTACACCCGAGGCCGACGAAGATGAAGCCCTCGAGGTCGGATTCTTCGACATGAACGATTTACCGTCGGATATCCTTCCGATGCAACCGCAGTGGATAGCCGATGCAAATGACGCAGATGGCTCACCTGCAATTCGATAAATTCACAGGCTGTACCGACTGAAGTTACGGAGCAAGTTCGATATTTCTCAGAGTCGCTCTCAGAACGAGTTCACGGATCTGGGCGAACCACGTCCGTGTCCGAAGCGTGTCGCCGTACCGCTGCTTGAGCGAGAAAACCACAGCCTCGACGAGTGACCGTCGATGATCGGTATCGTCGTCATGGCGAGCGGTACGCGCCATATCTATAGTAGCCATTGAAAATCAATGCACTCCTGATCGCACGACAGCAGTGCGATCAGTGTGTACATCGTTTCAATTGTTACTATAGCGGGGAGAACTCTCGGTGTTTGTTCACTGGCCCAACGTGGGGCTCCAGAAGTTCTTCCGGGATCGTCTCAATCATACCTTCCTCAGCGGTCACCGTCTGTAGCCGGTCGAAGTTCCGATAGATCCCTGCCCTCCGCTACCCAATCCGGAACTAGAAATCATATTAGATGATAGTCGTGCGAAGATTTACAGTGTATCGCACCAGGTATCACTTAAAATGGCTGTGCCTCAGAGCTGAAGCAAGTAGGTGTTATAACATCCGTACAGGTGTTATTATTTGACGCCGGCGAACTCGACAGGCTCTCAGCGGCCGCTGGTATCAAAAAATCGTGTTTTGAATAGCAACTATCTGATTGGATGTCGCGGATATCATATCCGGATTAAAATTGAGTACGTGTTATTATCCAAGAGATATCAGCCACAATGTAGAACAATATAGTCGTAGAAGTACGTTTTCACACTTGTATATTGATCTCAGAGATAAGACCGAGTTTCCTGAGTTACAATCTCGGTTTCGGTGTCTAAATATATTACCGGTACATTCATACTTGTCATATTCGACCAACTGTGAGTGTATAGTAGTATATCTATAGTCAATTGTATCATATAGGTGAGATTCACAGACAACTCCGAAGAATCTGTCATAGAACAAAGTTGGTCGAGATTCACGGCGGTGATAGAGTGGTCAGTCCTTCGTCCTGCAAGCGAAGTACACTGGTTAATCCGAAAGCCATATACGTCACATTAGGCCAACCTAAAACATGGACGAGACAGACGGTACAGGTAGTCTCACCAGACGAGACTACCTCTCCGGCGGTGGTCTGCTGCTCGGCACGTCAATCGTAGCCGGCTGCTCCAGTAACGGTGGGGAACCGCCCAGTACAGCAACAGCGAGTGACAAGGAAACGGGCACATCAACCCCGTCAGATGACGGCTCCTACGTTGCCTCGCTTTCTCCTGTCGGAGAGGTCGAGTTCGACTCCGTACCGGAGAAGGTCTTCACGATGTACAATCAGTATGCAGATATGTTAGTCGCGCTTAACCACGGTGACGCGGTCAATTCGATGTTCGTTCCAGAGATGGCTGGGCCATCGATGAACCACTACTACGAACGGCTCTCTGGTGTCTCTTTTGAATGGGAGGACCTTCCGAACCCCTACGATAATTTTAGCAAGGAGTTCTTCTACAGCCTCGGTAGCGACGTTCACTTCCTTGACCCCGCATGGGCGATTACCCAGGAGAACTGGGATATGGGCGATATCGAGGAAATTGTCGACAATGTCGGCCCCTTTTTCGGGAATTTCTACAGCGGAACACACGGTGACCCGCAAGAACCCTACAGTGAGAACTACCATTATTACACGCTGTGGGAGCTGTTCGGTCGTGTCGCCACCGTGTTTCAGGAACGAAAGCGTTACGAGCAACTCAGAGCCGTTCATCAAGAACTCATCGAGACCATCCAGACGGAGCTTCCACCCGAAGAAGATCGACCGACCGCGGTTCGGGTTACACTTGGCGACGGCCAATTCTGGACGTATCACCTGAACCGACCGGGGTTCTGGCTCGCGGACACGCGTCCGCTCGCAGCCAACGACGCCTTCGGGGACGAAACGTGGGACGGTCTCTGGGGTTCGGTCGGCTATGAAACGATGCTGGACGCGGACCCTGACGTAATCCTCCATCTCTGGGGGATGACACCGCGCTACGACATGGACGATGTCCGCGAGAGGCTCGCGTCACACAGCGTTGGAAAAGAACTCGCAGCGGTCAAAGACGACCGCGTATACGCACACGGAATGCGATACCACGGCCCGATCATGAATCTTTTCCAGATCGAAATGACCGCGAAACAGCTCTACCCGGATATCTTTGGCGAGTGGCCACCCTACGAGAACGGGGATTACTATCCAGAGATTCCATCGGATGAGCAGCTTTTCAGCCGCGACCGCGTTGCCCAGATCGTTACGGACGGATAGCTTCGGCTGGTTTCAGCAACGCTGTCGCCCGAATGGAGCAAATCGCCCGATCAGTGTGGGATTCACGACAGGATGATGACGTTGCCGACGCCGCGCCGCTTCCGTTCGATGAGGTTCTTGGCTTCGAGCGTATCGAGGGTCCGGCTGACAGTCGCCTTCGAGAACTCCGTTCGATCGACGATTTCGCTCTGTGGAAGGACCCCATCGGCATCAAGCATGATCTCATACACGATCCGTTCGTTGCTCGCGAGGCGACTCGCAGTCTCTTCCCATTCCTGCCGACGGGCTTCGAGTAGGCCCGCTGTCGGTGCGTGGTCATGGTCAGCGTCCGGCGATCGAGTGTCCGGCGAGTCCATAGTAGACCCCGATGCACCCCGATCGACACGGAACAAC
This sequence comes from Haloarcula sp. CBA1122, assembly GCF_009741785.1. Lineage (NCBI taxonomy): Archaea > Methanobacteriati > Methanobacteriota > Halobacteria > Halobacteriales > Haloarculaceae > Haloarcula > Haloarcula sp. CBA1122. The sequence goes on along the minus strand of NZ_WPCB01000011.1, from coordinate 37,482 downwards.
GCCACGGCACTCGCACCGGAGGCGAACGCAGCCACTGTGAGTACGGCGATATCGACTGTTCGGATGGACGGCCCCGGAGATCCTGATTGGACAGTGGTCTCGCCGATTGTGACTGTGGCTACTGCCGGCGTGATGAGATGGCCGGCCAGCAAAAGCATCAGGGCGGTCGAGATGACGAAGACGCCTGCCGCGACGACCTCGCTACGTTGGAGGGTGTTTTCGATCATTGTTGAGACCAGCGATGTATCCGGACTACTCCGGTACCCCACGGAGTCGGACGAACGCATCTATCCTCTCGTTTCGGATATCGACGACGACACTGTATCGGGTTTCCCGATCAATCGGTTCAACGACAACCAGTACACGGCGATCACTCAGTCGCTGCTCCGTCCGTTCAATGACGACGACCCCTGCAGTCGTGCCGTTCCGAACGGTGAAGGTGGACTCGTTGACTGCGGTGAGATCGTGCCACTGCGCTGTCGGATCTGCACCGACGACCGCGGCTCTCTCGCTAGCTACCCCGCGTGGAACCGGCCGCATCGTGTACACTGCGTCGGCCGGTGATGCAACGGTATCGGCGACCGACCCGTCCGTCGTGATAATCCGCTTGGCTCGCGCTTGCTTTGAGCGGGACAGTTCGGGCGGTTCCCATGGTGTGGCCCGCACAACGGGGCTCCGGTTGATATTCGTAATCTCGATATGGTTGACAGTTCCGATATCCGATATCAGAACCTCAGTAGTTCTGCCGCTCGTTTCGACGAGTGCATCGTCTTCAATAGCGAACTCGTATCCGGTATCAGCTGTCGCCGTGGCGGCGATACCAGTCGCGGTTGCGAAGACGGCGATACTCACACTGAGGACGGTGAGCGAGAGGACCAACACCAGACGGGACCGTCTAACCGACTCCATGTCCGTCGTGACCGGACGTTTTCGTATGAAAGTGCTGGTTTTCAGTAAACTGAAACGAATGGAACAATCTCTGAAACGCGTTTCAGATCCGTTTCACTCCCGTTTCCAACGGGGGTTTACAATGGTTTTCGTATAACTTCCTGATGCCGTGATCGGGCCAGCACTCACAGCGAGCACACCGGCCCACAGCATATGCTCGGCCCGCCACTGCGAACTCGGCCCGCCGCTACGGGCCCGGCTTTACTGTACTGTGCTACCGACCGCGCTCGTGCGTCCTGTCCGATCACCCCCAAGACAATGAAACGAAAACTTCCCCGCCAACGAAGTGATGCAGATGCATCGTGACTACCGACTCGCAGCGTACGCGGTTGCGGTATCGGCCCTCCTGCTCACTGCCAGCGGCGCAGCGTCGTAGCCGATGGGAGTGCCGGAAATGCCCCATCCGAATCGTCCCCCTCTGAGACCGAATCCAATGAAACGACCGGTAGCATCACAGTTACGAATTCGACGGCGTTCGAGGTGACAACGGTTTCCAACGATAGTGGCACGGTCACGTTCGATCAGGGCGACCGGACCTGTGGTGGCGGGTTCCGTATTGACACCCCGAACCGAACTCGGACTGACATACAGGTCCGCGGTGTCACCGTGACACTTGTCGAACAGCACAGCGGCGAGCCGTTCGACGAAATCGGCCGCGAGCAGTTCGCGTCACTGGTCTGGAAGGAAATATCAGGATACGCGGGGCTCGGCGCGTACGATCACATCGAAGTTCAGGTCAACCAGTACTACGAGACGGTCGCCCGGGACGAACCGTTAGACACCGTCGGCATCCACGCCCGTCCCGTGGACAATTGCCTCCCAGCTGTCGAAGGTGAAGTCGCCCTCAACAGTCAGTCGGTAGCTGTCCGTTCGAGCCACTCGGAGCTCGAAGGCCTCAATCTGAACATTACAGATACGATCGGCGCTCTCAACGAAAGCGAACGGGACTCCATCGACCGGCTCATCGAATCGAACGAACGCACCAGCTACGCCATCCAGACGGAGTTCGACGATCCGGACACGCTGGACGCGACCGTCGTCGAAGCAACAGACGACAGCCAGGTCAAACTCGAACTCACACGGCCAGGCGGCGGTCGCACGGTCGTCGTTCGAATCGATCTCGAATCGGAAACCGTCGAGCGTACCTGGACGAGGGTCGCAGTTGAGCGGATTGACGGTACTGATTCGGTGACAGTCGGTAACCACGGTGAGAATGAAACGACATCGTTCGAAGTGAACTACACTGAAGCTGCGTCGTAAAATCCGAACTGGTCTTCCAAGACACTATTGGGTTTCAGCCACATCGAACCGGAGCGGCAATTACATCGGGGCCGAAGCCCCACCTCAGGTACGTAGTCCGAATCGTACGGTCAAGTCCCCGTAACGACGCAGTAGGTCAGGTCGAGCCAGTCCAGTCGTATCGCATGACGAGGTCGTCCTCGTCGATCTTGCTGGCGAGTTTGTCCACGAGTTCGTCCCGTTCGAGGTCGTCAAACTGCTCCAGTTCGTACGGCTTGACCGTCACCGGCGAGGACTCGCCCTCGGCGATGCGCTCCTGCAGCTTGGCGACGCCGTAGATCAACGCTTCGGGGCGGGGCGGACAGCCCGGGACGTGAATGTCAACCGGAATGACTTGCTCCGCACCTTTGATGACGTTGTATCCTTCCTGAAACGGCCCACCGGAAATAGTACACGACCCCATCGAGACGACGAACTTCGGCTCGGGCATCTGGTCGTACACGCGCTTCATCCGCGGCGCGAACTTCGAAACGATGGTCCCCGGGACGATAATCAGATCTGCCTGTCGCGGTGATGCCCGAGGAACTCCAGCAGCAAAGCGGTCGAGGTCGTGTTTCGTAGCGAGAGTGCCCATCATCTCGATGGTACAACAGGCGATGCCGAACTGCAGCACAAACATCGAGGACCCCCGGACCCAGTTCATGAACGCGTCGAATTTGGTCAGGATGAACGGGGACGAACCGAGCACCTCCCGAAGTGTAGAATTAAATCGGATATCCGTGTTTCTACCACAGCATATCCGTTCATCAGACTGTGCGTCGTCCACATTCCGCCGATCACTGCTCATGAACAGCTACGGATAGATAGTGGGAGCGGATACGCGAACTGTCGTACACACTAGTGTCTTTATGTGGGAGCCGCCACCAGGGCTCGTCCGTGAGATATCTCCGCTTAGAGATCCAGTATGCACCGGAGTATCAGCGTCCGATGCACCGCTTTATGACCGAAAGCGACGCAATCAAACGCGAGTGGCTCGTTACGTGGAAAGTCGGGGTCGAGGACGAGATTGCCTATACGTTGTTTTATATCGTCGGCGATCGCGAACCCTACGAATCGGCGCTTTCTGCGGTCGAAACCATGGAAAGCTACGATATTACACCCGTTCGAGACCAGGCGTTCTACGCGTTCGTCCGTGGCCGGGAGACTGAACAATCACGACAGTTCTACGCGGCGTTCGAACAGCCGACGCTAATGGTGGTCCCACCGGTTGCCTACCGACCGCACGGAGTCGTGTTGTTCGATGTCGTCGGCGAACCCGCCACTCTCGAACAGGTCCGGGATGCACTTCCCGACGGAATCACGGTAAACGTCCAGAAGATCGGCGAATACGATGCCAGCCCTGGAACATTCGCCATCGGCCTCACTTCACGTCAGCGCGAAGCACTCGCCGCAGGACGGGAAGTCGGTTACTACGACGTCCCGCGAAATGGGAGCGTCAAGGACGTCGCCGAGGAGCTCGGTTGTGCTCCGAGTACCGCATCGAATCATCTCAGAAAGGCGCAGGCACGGCTTGTTGAACGCGTATTCAGATGACAGCTAGCGTAGAAGGTATCGATGCACCACGACTGTGTTTGAACCGCTCGAATAGGAGGAAACAGCAGAACAAGATGGAAGGGAACAGCAGAACCCAGCGGGTGGATTGTTGGTTATCGCGATAGCTGGCAGACTGGGCTGTCGCTGAACGTGGGCAAGTAGTATTCAGTGATCGGTTGAGTACAGTAACTGTCGCGGCAGATGGGCAGGAGCGCTGCGACGACTAACGTGACCAATGCGGCGCGAACAGTGAATCCCGGACCAGAAGCAGAACCCGAATCGTTGAGCGGGCAGGATGAAACAGAGAACACCACAGTGTCTGCAGTAACACTTCGTTAGAGGTGTTCTAAACCCATATTACTGCGGACATTGTGGCGTCTGACGGAGAGGTCTGGTGCATAATCGTGAATAGACACCACGATGTCCGCTGTTCTATTGGGACAGTTGAGAAATCATGCGCCGATTACTGCGGACATTGTGGTGTTGCTTCGCCTGGGCCACACCACGATGTCCGCTGTTCTAGTGGGGGTGGACACGAGAACAGCGGACACGGCGGTGTGTGCTTGAACAATAGAAGGGCTATAAATTGGCCACAGAGAGTCTGAAGACCGTAAATTAGGCGAGGAATGGGAGAGAACACTCCCACCCCACTTTGTCCGCTGTTCTTCAAAAGAGAGGGAGGGGGGAAGGAAACAGCCTCATTTGATTCGAAGGGTAGTCAATTTAGAACAGCCTGGATACTATCTGAACTTCATCTAGATAGAATATAGACAGTTTAGATTTTACTTAGTCTCAACTAGATTGTGTCTAGATACTACCCAAATCTTATCTAGACTAGAGATAGCGTCAAGTATTGCTATAGCGTCTTTCTCTATAGCTATTAAACTGCACTACGGTCTAGCTCTCAGCATAGTATTATAAACTTTTCCTTAATGAATAGTTTTTCTGAGTTACCCCCACCTACCGTTTTCTAGTTACTGCGGACATAGTGGGGTGGGAGGGTCCCGCCATTCTTTTATAAGCAATAGAACAGCGGACACTCCGGACACTGCGGACAGGGGTGGTTTTATGTATGTTCCTTCCAATACATCAGGCAACGACTATGGGGATGTTCGAACGCGACACCGAGATCTACTTGGACCGGGATGCCCTCCGGGAAGACTATCAGCCTGAGAACCTCGTCGGGCGTGACACTGAACTAAACCGGTATCGAGCGGCTCTCCAACCCGTAATCAACGGTGAACAGCCCAACAACATCTTCTTGTACGGTAAAACGGGGGTCGGCAAGACTGCTGGTACGCGGTATCTAATTGACCATCTCGAAGAAGACGCAGCGAAATACGAGGATATCGATCTCACGGTAAAGATGCTAAACTGTGATGGCCTCTCCAGTAGTTATCAAATCGCGACCCGACTCGTCAACGAATTCAGGGACGAAACGAGCCAGATCAGTACGACAGGGTATCCTCGTGCAACGGTGTATGACATGCTGTGGACCGAACTCGACTCCTGTGGCGGGACGATCTACATCGTGCTCGACGAAGTCGACCACATCGAAGACGATAGCATTCTTTACCAACTCCCGCGTGCGCGAGCGAACGACAACCTAAGTTCAGCGAAGATCGGTATCATCGGTATCTCGAACGATTTCTCTTTTCGCGATGACCTCTCCCCGAAAGTCAAGAGTTCACTCTGTGAAGAGGAGATCCAGTTCCCCGCATACGACGCGAAGGAGCTGATCCAGATCCTGCAACAGCGCGCTGATGTAGCGTTTCACGACGGCGTCCTCGAAGACGGCGTCATCGAGCTGTGCGCTGCGTACGGAGCGAAAGACGCCGGTGACGCGCGGCAGTCCCTCGACTTGCTCATGAAAACGGGCGACCTGGCCCGCGACAAGGATACGGATACGATTTCGGAAGATCTTGTTAGAGAGGCCCGCGACGTTCTGGAACGTGGCCGGATTCAGGAAGGTATTTCGGGACTGACCCAACACGGTCATCTGGTCGTGTACGCAATGGTTACGCTCGACCAGGAAGGGAAGACGCCGGCCCGGACACGGGATATCAGACCTCGATACACGAACTTCGCCGAAAAGGCAGGGATCGATCCGCTTGTCCCACGCCGGATGCGTGATCACCTCGGCGAGCTGTCGATGTTAGGTATCATCTCGGCAATCGAGCGGAACGAGGGACGACGTGGGGGAACCTATCGCGAGTACTCTCTCGAAATGGACCCGGAGATGATTCTCGCAGCGCTTGAGAAGACTGTCGACGATGTTGGAATCCACAAATCCGTCACTAACCTCGTTGATAGCGAAGCGACGCTTTCGGACTTCCAGTCCACTTAGGAACGGCGGACATGGTGGTGTCGAAACCGATTGATACGTAGCGGTTTTCAGGAGATAGAACAGCGGACATGGTGGTGTTGCCGCCGGTGATTGGAAGCTTCTATCTTCACTTCAAGAGCGTGTAGAACTACGGACACGGTGGTGTCTAATGGTACCGACGCTACCTTTGATGCCATAATCACTACCGCGGAAGCTACCGATATATCTTTTGAGAATCAAATTTGTAGAATATGTTTGCAGCTACCCCCCCCTCTTTCAGGAGAGCCATACTGGATACTAGTTTTCCGGGTCAAACGATAGCTTGTTCGAAAATCGGGGACTCTCTCGTCCATCACTGGGAACGAATCTCTCATTTAACCTATCTCGTAATCCCCTCCCGGCACAGCCCAATCGGACCGATTATTGTAGACTGTCGTGGTCTGGGCCTCCGGTGGTAAGAAGTATGCAATTCAGGCGGTGGACCTTTTGGGATATATCGGCAGTGGAGTGCATATGCAAGGAGGCTACCAACCCAGACGAGATGTCCTGTACCCTCGCGATTAGTTCTTTCTTGCACGGCTGGCGTCAGCGGCCGACAGCTGGATCACACCGTCAGCGCGAACTGTGACGATAATTTTGCGGTATCGAAAGGTGATGTTCTGGCTCGCTGAGCCGATTGACTGGTCTGGCTGTGTACCGAATAGTAGTGTCTCAATGGCATCGACATCGATGTAGTCGTGCAACGGCGACTCACGATATGGTTCTGTTCCCGACTGATCGGCAACGGCCTGAACAATGACCGTAGCAAGCTCCTGGTCGCTGGTTGGATCGTACTGAACTTCAGTTAGAGTGCCGTTCGCTCCCACAAATAGTCCCTCATCCCCATCAGCCTCGTCGCTCTGGCTGTCGTCAGTCATCCACCTAGTAAACAACTGGAACGTACATATAATACATGTATGAATATTCGGGCATAATAACTACTCTCTTCAATCCAATCTTGAATGCGCTAATAGCCATTTTGCTGAGCTATACGGTATAGCTATATTACACTGCATTTATCAGTCTATACACACTCAATGAATCCATTCGTGATCAGAGTGAGATATATGTGATAACAATTGTCATGAACTGGTCGGTAGTATCTGCCCGTTGAGGATATCCGCCCCCATGCATCAACTACCCAGACGGAAGTTACTCGGAGCCATGTGTTCGGGATTGATCGTACTCGCCGGTTGCAGCGGCGAGCAAAATAGTGGATCAGATGAAACAGAGAGTGGCGGCGGAGCCGAACCGTCGCCTGAACCCGGTGAGACAACCGGTACGGATACATCGGCGGTCAGCGGAGCCGACGACAGGTCAGCACAGTTCGGACAGGTCACGCGGTTCCCAGAATCGTACGCGATGACAGCTACAATGCAGTCCGGAGGGCAGACCGTCGAGATGACTGGTCGTTTCTATCAAGGGGATATGTACTGGTCGTTTGACCAGCAGGGACAACAGATGGAAATGTACCGTATCGGGAACAGCACGTACACCGTTACTGGAGGGCAGTGTCTCCGGGGAACGATGCAACAGGGGATGGACCGTGACGAGGTTGATCCGGGTCAGTTCTCGGACCAGCCGGAGGAAAACCCAGACATCACGCCGGTCGGCCGGGATACCATCGATGGCGAGGAAGTGTTGGTGTATGAACTCTCTCAGGACGGCTCTCAGGAGCCGGTCACATACTACATCCTCGCGGACTCCGGGTACCCGCGACGCATCGAAGCCGAGTCAATGCGGTGGGACTTCCACTCGTGGGGTTCGGTCGAGCCGATCCGGAAACCCGAAGGAGACTGCCAGTCGATGCCCGGCGGCGGCATGACGGCTGACGGGGGCAGCTAATCGCTCAGCAGGACCTGACTTTGACCGGCTATTCAGAAAGTAAACAGTTCTCGACATACCGCCGAAATTCGGCTCTCACATCGTCGATAGTCTCCTCGTCACTGGTAATCCGTTCCGCCTGAATGCCGACTAAAACCGTGTGGAACAGCGCGGCTGTCTGAGATGGGTCTTCGACATCAAATGCGCCTGCATCAACACCCGCCCGGATGACACGGGCGATTTGTTTTCGAATAAAGTCATCACTCTGCGAAAGAGGCGATTGTAATCGTCGTCGTGTGCCGCTTGCGCTCGCAGTTCAATTACAGCCTGCGAAAACTCGACATCACTGTTGCTGCTGGTGCCAAATATTTCGTCAACGATTATCTCGATATACTCTTCAGGGGACTGGTTGGGCAGCGGGACCTGATTCTCGACCTGTTCCAGCATATAATCTAGGAGGTCTACCAACAACTCGTCCTTATTGTCGTAATGATGGTATATGAGCGATTGGCTCTTCCCAAACTCGTCACCTATCTTTGAAATAGTAAGATCCGCGTACCCGTGCTGACGTAACGCATAGAATGTAGCTTCAAGTATCTCCTCGCGGGTTCCATCCGGGTTCTGGAAAAAGGATATCTCGTTAGTCATCTTTACGTCGACCGTTTCCTGCTTGTCTACTACGGTTCAAATGGCTCACGGTTTCACCACTCTCTGTAGAGTACTAGACCAATCTGGGTTGTATTTTCTATCATTGAACTGAGTAACGGGTACGGTTGTAGATAACTATATGATTGACTATATATTCAATAACCTTAAGCGTATTGTGGTCCGCTGTCTCAACGGAGCGCACTGGACTGTCCTCAAGCTCACTGTACTCGTACATACATTCCTCCGCTGCCTCACCTTCTAACACCCCATAAGATCTGTAGACCCTGTGTTGACATCGGTGGATGGCGAGGTAATGGTGGCTTTGACTGAACACCAGTTTTCCCTCTGGCCCCGAAAGATACGAAAGCACTATATGTGATTGAACGTTTAGTCAACACCACCAAATGGCTACTCACAAACGAAGAATTCCGAGACGGAGTGTCGCTAGCAACGAGACACGGTTTGAACAAATCCTCAAGTAACATGGCCTCTACAAAGTATAAACTGCTACTTCTGGCTGTAATCGGGATTACCGTCACCAGCGGAACGGCAACCGCTGCGGTCGTTGGGAGCCCCGATATTGCGGCAACGCTTGAAGATGATACCGTCGCTCCGGGTGAACAAAAGACCATAGAAATTTCACTGGTCAACAGCGGGGAACTCGATAGTGGCTCCACTCGAAATCCGGCGTTGAACAACGAGGTAACAACGGCAAAGGGGCTTACTGTGTCACTCGGTTCTGGTGACGCACCCATTTCAGTGAAAAATTCGAAACGAAGCCTCGGCACGCTACAGGCGGGGCCGAAGACGACAGTGCCGTTCGAGATCAGCGTGGACGAAGACGCTAGTTCCGGTACGTACGACGCACAACTGAGACTAAACTATAAGCATACAAGCTACATTTCCGAGGGAACAGGGGCACGAGACGAAGACAGAAAAACTCGCACCGTTGATATTGAAATCGACGTCACCGATGATGCCACCTTCAATGTGACTGATATTGACTCCAATGCACGCGTTGCCTCAACAGGTACGGTGGCAGTTAGCGTCGAAAATACCGGAGATAGCGCCGCACGGGATGCCGCGGTAACGCTCCAATCACAGAATCAGGACCTCGCTGTCAGTGGCGGCGATGCCACCTCACGATTCGTTGATGAGTGGGAACCGGGAGAAGTCCGGACGTTCAACTACCGTGTGAGTTCTGCCGAAGCCGCGGAACCGGAGTCGTACGGATTTGAGCTGTCGGTTGCATTTGATAACGAGGATGGCCTCCGGACACAATCCGTGGGACAGTCCGTCGCAGTCACACCTGACCCGGAACAGCAGTTCTCGGTCGTCAATTCAAGCAGTTCTGTCGCCGTTAGTAACACGGGAACGTACGAGGTTCAACTCCGCAACACAGGCCCGTTGACCGTGAATGACTCGTCTGTTACGTTTGTCTCAGAGAACGCGGATATAACGTTTGGAAAGAGCTCCTCAACAACCGCCTATGTGGGGGAATGGGAACCCGGAGCAGTTCGGACTGTTCGCGTCGATACAACAGCGAGTCCTGATGCCGAGGACCGAAGCTACGCGCTGTCGGCTAACGTACAGTATGAGGATCAAGAGGGCGATACCAGTACCTATGACGATGTCCGGCTAAGCCTCAGTCCTGCGCCTGAGCAGAACTTCGACGTGTCTAACGTCGAAACGTCACTCCAGGCTGGCGAAGACGGCTCACTCAGTGCAACTCTCACAAACACTGGAACGCGTGACGTCGAGAACGTCGTCATCGCATGGGAAAGCCAGCAGTCGACACTGTCGCCAAAAGAATCACAGTACGCTGTTGGAGATCTCGATGCAGGCGAAACGGCCAACTTCAACTTCGGCGTTGACGTGTCCAACAGCGCGGAGGCAGGCGCTCGGCAGTTTGACTTCGGAGTGAGCTACCGCGACGATAACGGCGACAGGGTTGAAGCAGATACACTCGAAGTTCGCTCACAAGTGGCTGGCAGTCAGGACGAATTCGACATCGAAGTGGAAAATTCAACGCTCGGTGTGGGCCAAGACAGGTCAATTACGTTTACAATAACCAACACAAAGAACAAAACACTGACCAGCATTGAGGGGAAGGCGTTCGTCAATGATCCGCTCAGTAGCAGTGACGATGAAACGTTCATCGCTGAACTGGCCCCCGGAGCGTCAGAAACGGTCTCAGTCCAACTCTCGGCGGGCAGCGACGCGCTAGACAAGACCTATCCGCTCAATCTGGACTTCCAGTATGAGACGCCTGACGGCGAAAAACGGGTTTCGGATACCTACAGTCTCCCGATAGAAGTCACGGACCAGTCCGGGGACGGTGGGACGCCACTGTGGCTGGTTGGTGGCATTGGACTCCTTGCCGTTGTTGGCGGCGTCGTCTGGTACAGGCGGCAGTAACCGTCTGAAGCTAACATCTATGTCACAATGCTAGAGTATCAGAAATACATCGACGTATTAGACGATTGGATTGTCAACCGTGACAAGACAGTCGTCGCTGTGTTCATCGTCACAACGCTCATTCTGTCGGCGGGTTTCGGCATGACTGCGACCGACTCAGGGACATCACAGTTCACTGACGGCGTTCCCGCACAGGAAGCGTTCGACGAGGTCAACGACAACTTCGAGCGCGAACCGTTCGGCGAAGGTACTGGCTCTACGACGCTTATCCAGAAGGACCAGAACGTCCTGTCGAAGCCGGCTATCCTCAACATGCTGAAAGCACAGCACCGGCTCGAACAGCGTGAATCACAGGACGTTGTTGGCACGACGAGTGTCGCACAGGCCGTCGCCCAGACGCTCAACCCGGACGCAGAGACACTGCCCGAACAGATCGATACCGTAGAAGCGGCCTCACAGACGGAGATTAAGTCCGCCACCCGAACCACACTTGAGCGCCAGCCGGCAGTTGCAGGGCTACTCAGCAACGATCTAAACCGAGAGGAGCCGTCGGCATCTGCAACACTGACGACTGTCACACACGAGGTTTCAGGTGTCTCAAGCAGTGCTGGGACAGAGGGGTCATCACCACTGACGCCCATTCAGCAGGAAGCGGAGTTCATTGTCAGCTCGGTTGACGGTGATATCTCTGTCTTCGGCAGTGGACTCATCTCCGCAGAGCTGAACAGTGTTATCTCCGATTCGTTGGGACTCGTCGTCCCAGCCGCTGTTGTCCTGATTCTGTTCTTCCTTATTATCGCATACAGGGATCCGTTTGATCTGCTGATTGGCCTCGTCTCCCTTGCGATGGCGATTATCTGGACATTCGGGTTCATGGGATGGGCCAGTATCCCCTTCACGCAGATGCTGATCACGGTCCCGCCGTTGCTCCTTGCCATCGGGATTGACTTCGGGATTCACGCTGTGAACCGATACCGCGAAGAACGGATCGAGGACGTCGAACCAACACCCGCGATGCGGACCGCAACTGACCAGTTGCTCCCAGCGTTCTTTATTGTGACAGGAACGACAGTGCTGGGATTCGCCGCAAACGGGACTAGCCAGCTCGGCCCGATCCGTGACCTCGGGTTCGTGGCCAGCGTCGGGATCATATTCACCTTCCTCATTTTCGGTATCTTCCTCCCGTCGTTCAAGCACTTCATGGACCGGCAGCGTGTGCGATACGACCTCCCCGAATTCAGTATCGCGCCGATCGGCTCTGAGGACTCCGCAGTCGGCAAGTCGCTAACTGTCGGCGTGACAATCGCCCGCCGAGCCCCGTACATATTCTTTGCCCTCGTACTGGTGTCTACGGCGGCCATGGGGGCGTATGGAACTGGGATTGATACCCGGTTCACCACTGAAGACTTCCTCCCACCGGAGGAGAACCCCGGATACGTCGAGGTTCTGCCGGAAGCTGTGGCTCCGAGCGAGTACACAGTCACGAAGCAGATAAATTACCTTGAAGACACGTTCGAGAGCGGTGAGAGTGACACCGTAACGATATACGTCGAAGGGTCGTTACAGGACGGAACGGCGCTCGAGGAGATCCACCGGGCGAACCAGGACCCACCCGACTCCTTCGTTACAGCCGGCGGGAGTGCAGATACCACAAGCATACTTACGGTGATTAACCGCTACAAGCGTGCTTCACCCGAGTTCCGCCAGCTCGTCGAACAGAACGATCAAAACGGTAACGGTGTCCCCGACCAGAATCTCCCGACCATCTACAACGCGCTGTATGATTCGCCGTACGGCGACCGGGCGGAGTCGTACATGACTGATGACTACGCGCGAACGCGCATCGTGTATTCCGTCGAGTCTGATGCGAGTCAGCAGGAAGTGACAGATGATACGAGAGCCGTTGCGGATGAGTTCCGGATGGAAGCGACCGCAACCGGCAGTGTTGTGGTATTGAAAGCTGTCTCGGACGTAATCGCTGAATCTGCGTACATAAGTCTGGCTCTCGCAATTCTCGCGTCTGCAGCGTTCCTGTTTTTCGCCTACTGGCTACTTGAACGGCGTCCCGGGCTGGGCGCTGCGAACCTCGTGCCGATACTGCTCACTATTGCCGCCTTGGCCGCGACAATGCGGTATCTGGATATCCCGTTCAACGTCCTCACCGGAACGACGTTATCAATCGGAATCGGGCTTGGTATCGATTACTCCGCTCACCTCGTGCATCGGTTCTCGGAGGAGTACCGTGGCGATACTGGCTTGCTCGAAGCACTCGACATTAGTGTCCGGGGAACAGGTGGTGCGCTGGCGGGTAGTATGGTCACCACCACATCTGGAACCGGCGTGCTCGTCCTCGCGGTTGTCCCGATCTTGGGCCAGTTTGGATTGTTAATTGCAGTCAGCGTTCTCTATTCGTTCGTGGCGTCCATACTGGTCCTCCCGACGTCAATCGTCATCTGGGACCACGGTCGCGGAACGCTTGAGACACTGCTCTCATCGCGCTCGACACGGAGTGTGAACTAATGCGGCCCGCTCGTTTCGGTTTCCGCCCACCTGTGGCACATGATGAGCAAATTGAGCGGCTTGAGAAAGATCGCTCCGAGGCAGAGCCTGAGGAATTGGCACCGTGCTGTCAAGCTATCTACGATCAGAGCGGAGGACTGTCTGTATGACTACAGATGGTGACGCTCTGGGTGCAACTGAAAAAGAGATCATGCACGCAACCCATCGAGCGCTGGTAAACAGTGGATACGCTGAACTCTCCATCTCGCTTATTGCAGACGAACTCGACAAGGCCAAATCGACGATATACCACTATTACGACTCGAAAGACGACCTGCTAATCCGGTTTCTCAGATTCACTCTTGACCGATTCGAGGCGACAATCAACACGAGCATCGGTGACCACCCGAAAGAGGACCTCAATCACATCATTACGACACTCCTCCCGTGCCAGCTAACCGAGGAGAAACGGCAGCTTCACAGCGTTTTAGTTACGCTCTCCCCGCAAGCGCTGGATCAGGAGGTGTTTCGCGAACAGTTCACCGAGATTGATATTCGACTTACTGCAATCATCGAGAACACTGTTCGTCGAGGGATAGAGGCTGACGTGTTTCGCGACGTGGATCCGACACACATGGCCGAGCACATTCTAGCAATGATTAAAGGAACGATGTATAGCCGCCTCACGACCAATCGCGAAGCCGCAACAGGAGCAGCGAAAGCCTCCCTATTTTCGTATATCGATTCGCATTTGATTTCGTAGCGCCTGTCGCCATGGTCGTCGCCGAATTTCCGCTCTCACACGGCTTGGACCAAGCCGGTCAATAGCTCTTTCCGGCGGAGTGCGGAGCACAGAAACGTACCCCGGGCTGCTATAGTACAATTGAAACGAGTTACACACTGATCGGACTGCGTCGTGCGATCAGGTATGCATTGATTTTCAATGGTTACTATAGTTCTCCGATACTGTGCTTAGATCGGCAACGCAAGGCGGCGGGACCGATTACCACCCTCTGTTGTACTGCAGTCAGTAGCCGAGGTGCTCGCGGATGAGCACAACGGTAGTGCGATCCTCTTCGAGCTCCTGGCGGAGGATGAGCTGTTTGGCAATCGCGGAGTCGACGCCGTAGGCCTCCTTCGCGCGCTCGTTTTCGAGTGGGTACGCGACGTTTTCCAGTCGGTCGAGCGCGTCTTCGAGTGTCGGCACGATCTTGTTCACGCCGCTGACGATGACCACGTTACTGGCAGCGAACGGATACGCACCGATACGGCTCCCCGAGCGGTCTGCCGCGACGAGTTCGCCGGTCTGGGAAATACCGTTGATGCCACCGAGGAAGTAGTCGGCCGTTTGCGACTTCCGGCGGGCGGCCTGCCGCTCTGCGTCGTCGTCGATACTCCAGATCTCGTCGGGGAGGCTCTCCCACTCGTGGTCCCCGTCACTCAGGTACTCGACGAACCCGATCTCTTCGAGCGTCGTCGAGTGGCCGTTCATCACAGACGCCTCTGTAGGGATGAGTGACTGAAGTTCTGCGAGCGCATCATCAGTCGAGTCAACGACGATGACATCGAACCCGTTTGCCTCGAGGTTCTCGACGGTCTGCTCAATGGTCTCTTCCGAGGCCAGTTCGTCCAGTGATTCGTCAATATCGGCGTCGTCTGCGTACTCTGATTTCTGTTGAGACATATTGTTTCGCGGTAGGTGTATCAGCGTCAACATGAAGGCGTAGCTAGTACAAAAGTGCTCGCGGACACCGATGTCTGGTAGTTACATCGGTGATACCCCGATCACCTGACTGGGTGTGACACACGGCTGTACTTTGTCCGGAAACAGCACGAGGTCTCTGATTGCTGACTGCGATATCAAATGCTGAAAACCGGGGGGTAGCATATATTGCCCTCCATTCATCATGTTATGCTATCAATGCAAATGGCTCGTAAGGAAACTACAGACACTATTGGGACACCCTCGAAAATGGTACTGTTCTGTCCGGACTGTGATTTTGAGAGTGGTATGATCGGGGGCGACTGGGACGTTTCGAGCACCGGATATGCGACAAGCTATCACTGCCCGCAGTGCCAGCACTCGTTCAGCGTTTCCAATCGCCGGTGACGCCTGAGCAGTACGGGCGACGCATAGCGGCTCGATATTTCACGGTCTGAACATCGTACACACCGTGTTACGTCGAAAGGGAGGAATCACTAATCTGTTTTAGGCCCACCTGAAAAGCGATGACACGTAGACGCGAAGTACTTGCAGGTAGTGTTGGATTGGTGGCTTCCCTCGCCGGTTGTTCCAGCGGGAGCTCCGATGATGGAGGAACCACCGGGGATGGGGCCGCGAGTGCCCAAACAGACCAGGCCGAAGCCACGGCAGATACCGAGCAATCGACTCCGGAAAATTCAACGCCGTACACCGTCGAAATTGAGCCCCACGGCGAGTTCACGTTCGAAGAAATTCCCGAGTCGTACTCGGTCATTCCCAGTGTCTACCTCGATATCGGGATGGCGCTCGGCATCCAGCCTACCGCCGCGACCGACATGGCACGGGCGCCACGGAAGTTCTACGACATCCTCCCCGACGTTACGTTCAACGAGGACGACATCATGGCGCTGGCGGCCGGCTCCGAGTCCGGCTACGACAAGGAGAACTTCTACGCTGCCGGCCCCGCTGTCAATCTCATCGACCCTCGGGGATTACGACGTTTCACCGACTGGGCGGACTCCGATATTCAGGAGATCGAGGAGGCCACCGGTCCGTTCGTCGCCTCCTCGATCCGCTTCGGCCCCGAACATCCCTTTGGGTACGAGCAGGAAACCTACCACGAACTCTACGACGTTTTCGAGAAGATGGCGGCGGTCTTCCAGCGCCAGGCCCGGTACCGGGCCTGGGAGTCGCTGCACGACGAGTTCATGGCGAACATCAGGTCTGATCTCCCCCCTGAAGACGAACGCCCCTCCGTCATTGCGGTGTGGCGCGGCGTAGACCCGACTTCCGGCCAGTTCTATCTCTCTGATATCCACAAATACCACAATCAGACCAAGCCCCTCTCACGGCTCGGGCTCAGGGACGGTTACGATGCTGAGATCCCTGGCGGTGGTACCGTCGGTTACGAGGAACTCCTCAACCACGATCCAGATTACATCGCTGCCGTGGGCCGGCTCACAACCGCAACTCACGACGAGTTCGTGACCAACGTCGTCGAGCCGTTCGAAAACAACCCGAACGGTCAGGACCTCACCGCCGTTCAGGAAGGTAACATCATCCGCATCGGCGGCCAATACCAGGGTCCTATCGTCGATCTTTTCGCCACGGAGGCCGCCGCCAAGCAAGTCTGGCCCGATCGCTTCGGCGAGTGGCCAGGTCCTGTCCGCGACGTCCCTGACGAAGAGAAACTGTTCGATCGCCAGGCGGTCAGTGACATCATCAACGGAAACATCTAACGCGATGGCGAAGGTATTCGACCGACTCACGAACCTACGCGCAGGAACTACCGACAGGTACGAGGTCTCAAAGCTCGCCCTCATTATCGCCGGCAGCCTCGCCGTCCTGCTCGGGTCGACGATACTGCAGGTGAGCTTCGGCGCGTACCCGTTGACGCTGGTCGAGGCGTGGCAGACGGTCTTCGACCCGACGGTACTGTCCAGCCTCGAAGTCTGGCGGTGGGCGTTTCTCGGTGCAGCGGTCCCGGAGTGGTTGACCCGCCAGCAACTCATCGTCTGGAACCTCAGGCTGCCCCGTATCCTCGTCGGCGTCCTGGTCGGCGCAAACCTCGCAGTATCGGGAGCGCTTTTTCAGATAATTACGCGCAACGAACTCGCGAGCCCGTACATCCTCGGCGTCAGCGACGGGGCTGGATTAGTCGTGTTGCTCACGCTAACACTCCTCACCGGACTGGTGCCGTTCCTACCGATATTTGCGGCTGCCGGTGGCGGACTCGCGTTCCTGCTCGTGTATGCTATCGCGTGGAAGAACGGTACCAGTCCCGTCCGACTGGTGCTTGCAGGTGTTGTGGTAGGCACCGTCTTCGGGTCCGTCCAGCGTGCGCTGTTTTTCTTCATCGACGATCTCGGCGTTGCGATGTCCGCGCAGGCGTGGCTCTCCGGGACTCTGATGAACGCTGGGTGGGCCGAGGTACGAATCGCGTTGCCGTTCACCGTCCTTGCGATGGCGCTCGCGTTCGCCGTTACGCAGGAACTGGATGTACTGGCACTCGGCGAGGACCGAGCGGACTCACTGGGGATGCCGGTCGAGAAAGTCCGGTTCGCTATCGCGGGGATCGGCGTTCTCTCGACGGCGGCTGCCATCGCTGTCGCCGGCCTCATCGGGTTCGTTGGGCTCATTGTTCCCCATATGGTCCGTAATCTCGTCGGTAGCGATTCGAAGCTGCTGCTTGCGGGGTGTCTGTTCCTCGGACCGGCGCTGCTGGTCAGTGCAGACGTGGGTGCACGGCTCGCCTTGAGCCCCGTCCAGTTGCCGGTGGGCGTCATCACCGGCATCGTGGGCGGCCCGTACTTCCTCTACCTGATGCGGAAGAAAACCGACCTGGGTGAAGTCTGATGGCTGACGGTCGGCCCTCACAGATGGACGGAGAGACAGTCGAACACAGGTCCGAGGCCGGAACACGAGCCGTCGATAGCGCCGGTGAAACGACATCGGAGTCGGCCGCAGAAATCGACGGGACCGATCTCGTTGTCGGGTACTCTGGACGGGACGAGCCTGTCATCGACGGCGAGTCGATCGCCGTCCCACCGGACGAAGTGACCGCGCTCATCGGCCCCAACGGGAGCGGGAAGAGCACGCTCCTGAAAGCGATGGCGGACAAGATTTCGCCCGACGACGGAACCGTCTTTGTCGATGGCCAGACGATCGACGAGTTCGGGTCCAAGGAACTCGCACGCAAACTCGGCTTGCTCTCCCAGGAGAACGTCGTTCCGACCGGTATCTCGGTGGGTGATCTGGTCGAGCGCGGACGGTACCCACATACTGGGTTCTTCGAGTCGCTGTCCGACGAGGACCGAGCCGCCGTCGACGACGCGATTCAACTTGCCGGCATTGAGAACCTCCGTGACCGCGATGTCGACAGCCTGAGCGGCGGCCAGAAGCAACTCGTCTGGATTGCGATGGCAATCGCTCAGGACACGGACGTGTTGCTGTTGGACGAGCCGACGACGTTCCTCGACCCACAGCACCAGCTGGAAGTGATGCAGATAGTCGAAACGCTCCGGGATGAGAGTCAGATAACGGTCGTCCTCGTACTCCACGATATCGCACAGGCAGCGCGGTACGCCGACAACATCGTCGCACTCAAGGACGGCTCGATGTACGCCCGCGGCCCGCCAGAGGAGGTGGTCACGAAACAGTTGCTTGCTGACGTCTTCGAGATCGAAGCGGCGGTTCTGGAAACCGAGTATGGGCTTCAGGTGATTCCAATTGACCCGGTCACCGACGCGCAGGCGGCACACACCACTGTTGGTCCTGTTCCCGAGGACGTTCCGGATACTGATCGGGAACCGTGACCGGTGGCAGCACCACTCAGACATCCAGAATTCGTCAGAATCGACATCACTGATCTAGTCGTCAGACGGTTCGGGGGGTACGATTACTCTGCTTGTTGAGAGAGCCGAACGGGTCCCCCGCTTTCCGGCTCCTCCATGTCCGTACGGCCCGGTCGCTCACCACTGGATGAGCGGATTTGATACCACCGAAAATCGGGTTACCGTGGGGAGCGAGCCTCAGTCGTCGCTTGGCACAGCCTCGACGGATTTCTGTCCGTCGTCCTGCCAGCTAAAGAAGCTTGCCAGCGCCGGCCCGGTGATGTTGTGCCAGACGCTGAACAGCGCCGGAATGAGTGCGGCTGCAGGCTCGAATAGCGTTGTCGCCAGCGCGACGGCTAAACCGCTGTTTTGCAGCCCCACTTCGAATGTACAGGTCCGAACGCGGTCTTTCGGCATCCCAGTTGCCCGCCCGATACCGTATCCCGAGCCAAGCCCGATCGCGTTGTGGGCGACGACCGCCACGAGCACAAGCAGACCAGCCGTGAGGATGTTGTCCACGTTCGCGCCAACGACGCCAGCGACAATCGCAACAATCGCGG
The DNA here is from genome assembly GCF_009741785.1 of Haloarcula sp. CBA1122. Lineage (NCBI taxonomy): Archaea > Methanobacteriati > Methanobacteriota > Halobacteria > Halobacteriales > Haloarculaceae > Haloarcula > Haloarcula sp. CBA1122. The sequence goes on along the minus strand of NZ_WPCB01000011.1, from coordinate 17,853 downwards.
CGACACTGATAACTGGGAACACGTCGGTGCCGATTTCAGCGGCTTTGGGCGAATAGCGGTCCAGCAAATACCGGATTGTGAACCCGAGCAACACCGGAATGATGACGATCTGAATGATGCTCTGGAACATCTCTGCAAAAGTGACGTTGATCTGTTCGCCGAGGGTAAACACTACCCAGGCCGGCATCACGATCGGCGCTGCAAGGGTGGTAAGCGTCGTGATCGCGACGGACAGCGCCACGTCACCCCGACCGAGATACGCCATCACGTTCGACGCGGTCCCACCGGGAGCGGCACCGACCAGAATGAGACCGATACCGACAGCGTCCGGAAGATCAAGGAGGACATACAGCCCGTACGCAGCGGCAGGCATCACCAGCCACTGCGTGACAGCGCCGATACCGATATCGACCGGTTCCTCGATTAGCCGGCGAAAGTCCGCCGGTTGGAGCGTCAACCCCATCCCGAGCATGATTAGCCCGAGCAGTGGGGACACGTAGTCCAACACTGGGACGAACGGGTCCGGCCTGACGAGAGCGATCCCTGCCAGAAGGATTACCCAGACAACGAAGTACTTGCTCGCAGCCCGACTCACCGCTCGAAGCGTCGATGTCGAAGTCACATATCTGGATGATGAACAATGTAGAAAAAGCTTACTTTGGATCTCTGTACTGTCGGACGACGAACACACAATGTGGGACGGCCGCTGGTTCTCTGGACTATAGTAACAATTGAAACGAGTTACACACTGATCGCACTACAATCGTGCGATCAGGTGTGCATTGATTTTCAATGGCTACTATCGCTATTGTTGGGTCGAGATTGATATCGACGCGCAGTGAGTCTGTCCGAGAGCGAACAGAGCCTCCCGTGGTGAACTGCTCACGGAGTGGTATCCACCTGGCCATTGATAGTATCGTCCAACCTGTCTACACTCAATCTATTCCATGGTCGCTTGCTCAGACAGCGCTTGGATAGATACGAAGATGTTCCGCACGTTTGACTATATTCTCATCCACGACGAAGCCAAACCAAACTTACTTCGACTTTTGAAGATATTTAATATAGGGTAGGACTTTACTGTATAGTTCGCCGATATTCTACTGCAGCTATGCCGACTGATGCACAAAACCCAGGCAAGCAGCCTGACATAGAGTCCGTGAGGAATCGCTCTTTGATTACAAAACTAGCTACGCTGACGAGACCAGTCAGGAATATATTTCTCTACAGTTCCGTGTATCTCGCAGTTATTGCGATGGCGGAAGCAGTCCTTGTGAGTGAACTACTGGCGCTCCCTCTAACGCCGGCTCCGATTGTGGCAGGACTGCTCACGTTCGCAGTGTATGGCAACGACCGGTTGGCAGACTTAGAAACTGATGCGAAAACGTCCCCCGCACGGACTGCCTTCGTGCGCCGATATCAGAACGGCTTCTACGTTCTGGCGGCTATCGCATACGGCCTTGCTGTGGCCCTGTCTGCATTGGGTGGGCCCATCAGCTTTGGTCTATCGCTGTTACCGGGTATGTGCTGGATTCTCTACGCCTGTGACTGGATCCCTACCCTTCCGAGCGGTACCCAGCGACTGAAAGAGGTCTTCCTTCTCAATTCAACTCTCGTCGCTGTAGTCTGGGCGCTCGTCATTGTGTGTCTGCCGCTAACGTACGTTGGTGCGCCCGCTTCTCCGGCGGTCGGTGTCGTGTTCCTGTTTTTCGTATTGGCGACGTTCGTCAATACAGAAATCCCGAATGTGCGCGATAAGGAGGGTGACAGCGAAATCGGCGTCCGGACGCTCCCGGTTGTGGTCGGTGTTCGCTGGACTAAGTATATCCTCTACGGAATCACGGGTCTAACAGCGGTTCTGCTCGGTGTTGCGTTTGTTGCAAACATCATTAATCTCAGGGAAGCGGTCGTTCTCTTAGTTAGTTTGCTCTTCCTGAATGGCGTCATCTTCTGTCTTAACCGAACCGAAAACGAGAGTGCACTTACGGTCGCAGCAGAGTGTACTCGCTTACCAGCGTTTGTTGTTGTGGTCTTCCCACTGCTCGGCCAGTAGCACTATCATATAAATTACCTTTATTTGTAAAGCAACTCTCTTCCGCAAGTATTCGGCCCTCTGATGGCGATTCTGTCAACCTTAGATACTTTCGAAGGCAAATAGGTTATAACGATGGCGCCCGATTAATCTTCAACATAGTTGTGTTCTCACTGACGCTGATGAAGATGGTGTTGGTCGCCACGATTGCGGTCGGCGTTACGGGCGGCCTCCTTGCCTGGAAAGAGCGCCCAGAACCCGGCGCTGACCCACTTATTCTGCTCCTGGCAGGCCAGTGCTGGTGGTCGGCCACGTTGATCTTCCGGATTGATGCAGCGACGCTGAGCTCGAAGGTTTTCTGGGTCGATGTCTCTTGGATCGGTGTTGCAATCATTCCGATAGCGTGGCTGCTTTTTTCGCTCGAATATGCTGGCTATACCGAGTATACGGCCCGCAAGCACATCCTGCTCTACTCGATCGTCCCTGCAATTACCGTCTTTCTGGGACTCACGAGCCACTCCCACCAGTTACTGTACACTAATTCGGTCATCATTCAGGAACACGGAATTGCGACGTTGAACAGAACGCCGGGTGTCTGGTTTTGGATTATAGCCGGCTATACGTATCTGCTGGGCCTTCTCGGGGCACTTCCGCTGTTGAAACTCGTTACGAGTCAAGTGGACCCGTTCCGCGGCCAGAGCTTAGCGCTCCTTCTCGGTCTTCTGGCACCCTGGGTGACGAACGTCCTCTTTTTGATGGGCTCACTCCCATCTGCCGGTGTCGATCCGACACCGATTGCCTTTGCCGTGTCCGGTCTCGCGTATCTGGGCGCACTCACCAGGTTCCAGCTCTTCGGTGCAAATCCGACGCCGATACGCCATGCTCGCAATTCGCTGTTTCAGCAGATGCAGCAAGGGGCTCTCGTGTTGGATACGCACGACCATATCGTCGATATGAATGACCAAGCTACCACTGCCCTGCAGACGACGCCCAACGAAGCCCTCGGCCGACCACTTGAACAAATCAGTCCGGATCTATCGGCGCTCGGTAGCGCAACACAGGCCGGGCAAACGATTTACCGTCCCAATGGGGTGTCCCAGTCGTACGACGTCTCCGAAAGTCTCGTAACAGATATCCATGATCGGACTATCGGCCGGGTCATTACCTTACACGATGTGAGTAACCTTCTCCGTGACCAGCAACGGCTAGAGGTTCTCCACCGGGTCTTCCGGCACAACATCCGAACGAACGTGCAAGTCATCCTCGGTAACGCTGCGTATCTAGCCACGCACAATAGTGAGTCGAAGGCCGCAACCCTGCAAGAACACGCCGTCGAAATCAATGAACTCGGGGAAAAAGTCCGTTCGGTTATCGATATCTTTGAACAAAGCCGGGAGGAACGAGATACTCTCAGCCTGAACTCTATTCTCGACGAGTGTCTCGACTCGACCAGCGAAGCGTATCCCGAGGTCACGTTCGAGTATGCTTCCGGGCAGGCCGATTTCGCGGTGGATTGCCTGTTTGATGTCGTCTGTCTGAATATCATTCAAAACGCCGCTCAACACAATACCTCTCCCGACCCTGTTGTGTCAATCGAGGTCGAACGGGACGGCGAATACGTTCAGGTCACTGTCCAGGACAACGGGCCCGGTATTGACTCCAACGAGCTCGCTCTCGTAGAACATGGCTCGGAAACGCCGCTAAAGCACGGGAGCGGATTCGGGCTTGCACTGGTTGTGTGGGGAACTGATATCGCAGGTGGGACCGTCGATATCGAGTCGAGTGAGACGACGGGAACGACTGTCATCCTACGGATTCCGATTCTCTCATCAAAATAAGTAACCGGGACGTTGAGAAGGTGGACGGTTCTTCCTCTGTGCCTGAGTGAGCACCGCTCTACAGTATTCAGTATCTTTCCATTATTGCACAATTCTATCGTTCCAAAACTTCAAAACCTATCCCGCAACCCCCTCCAAGGAAGCTTGTATATTGTATATATCCTTCTGAGACACTACCGTTGTGTTTTTATATGTGGCTGTAGTATTGAGAGTAAGAAACAATACTATGGCCAACCACGAACCTACTCAGATGCTGGGTGTCACCGGGGAGAACTGTCCGATGCCGGTCGTCAAGGCGAAACAAACCATTGACGAGCTATCGTCGGGTGAAAAAGCGAGCACGGACGTTCTCAAGCACTACGTCCGCACAACGATGACTACGGGACCTCAACAGGCGGCTACGGCAGATATACTACCTGACTATGACTGGAGAAATTCTGACAATAGTGTCGACTCGGCGCTGGCCGCCCAGCACACGACCGACTCGAATCTCCAGTCGCTCATCTTCCACTCATGACACGGGTCTCAAACAAGGACGTCGACGCGACCGACTCGACACATCGGGAAGTCGGCGAGGGCCTGCTAGAAGAGGATATGGGTCCGAGTTCAGCCATGGCCCATCTTTACCGTGGCGAGATCCATCGGATGAAGTTCTGGCGCGAGCGCCTCGACCGGACAACCAACTGGGCAGTGTTGGTAATCTCTGCAATCCTTACGTGGGCCTTTTCGCGGCCGGACATTCCGCATTACATCCTCTTGATCGGAACGGCCACGCTTGCAGTGTTTCTGTTCATCGAGGCCAGGCGATACCGAGGTTACGATATCTGGCGAAGCCGAGTCAGAACACTGCAAGCAAACGTCTTCGCCTACGGGTTAGACCCCGCTGCAGGCGTGGCCGACCCGGACTGGCGCAAGTCACTGAGTGCCGATTACCGACAGCCGACGATCAAAATTAGCACGGAAGAAGCTATCGCGCACCGACTCCGACGAGTGTACCTGCCGCTTTTCACTGTCTTACTAACCGCCTGGCTCATACGAATTACCGTGTTCAGTTCCGGTTCGTGGACAGATAGCGCTGCTATCGGTATGCTTCCCGGCGTCGTCGTCATCGGCACTGTCGGACTACTATACGCCGCTGCAATCGTAGTCGCCGTCCGCCCCAGAACATGGCACGCAAAAGGAGAGCTTCGGTCCGAAGATCTCCGCCAATAGGTATTGACTGGAATTCACCGAAGTCCCACGGAAATTATGTAGCGATGGTGCATGCTGTGGGTCACATCGATCACGGACACGAAATAATCGGTCAGTTCGTCTAGGTTCTACACCAGTGTCGATGCACTATTGGAGATTCATCGCTATCCAAATGTAACCAACTGGGAACTACGATTAGTAGCACATACCAATCAGGCTGGGACATGATGACTCAACCTTTACTGCTGCACCGGGAGAGGCGCCAGTACAGTATTCAGGCTACAGCAGAGGTGGTTCACCGGTGACTACGCTTGCACGCAATATCAGTTCCTGGCTACTCGTCGCTACTGTGGTGGCCACCAGTGGGACAGTCGGGACAACAGTTGCATTTCAGGATTCTGCACAGGACATACAAACAGAGAACGAAGCCCTCCACGCTGAAAACGAGGAATTGCGTGAACAACTGAACGAGACCCGGGAAGACCGAAAAGCGGAAAAATCCCGTGCTGAAAACCTCAACAAACAGTTAGAAACACGCAACGAGGACGTAGACACACTTCTTTCGGAACTAGAAAGGAAAGAAAAGATGTTAAATGCCAGCCAAGCCCGGCTCGCGGAATCCCGAGAAAACCAAGCGGGCATGTCACGGTCCGAAATGGAAAAACGGCTCGATTATCTCTGTGCACAGCCAGAGAACATTGACCGATTTGGTTGCCAGGAGTTCGGTCCCGATGAGTGACAACTGAGAGCTTGGTCCTTGAGTAAGCCACATTTCAGAACCGCTGAGTCTGTCCTATACTGCTGGTCTGGCCATTACACGATATCCCACCCCGTGTTGTGAAATCCTTCACAAATAGCCGACGGTGACAGTTACGGGAGCTACCGCACGCTCGGAATACCCTATCCTGTAGTCGGTCTTACCTGCTCATTGGTGCTTTTGGAAGAGCGATGAAGGGGTTGTTCTCAGTACAGACGAGAAATCTGTGCTTGACTCCGCTACAGAGTATACGGAATTTGAGTGGAGATGAGCCCTAAATCGCATAAAAACCGCAGTGGAACACTTTCACGGGGCCTGTACAACACAGAATTTAATATAGCGTTATATAGTTTATGTTCTGCGGTAATGCGACCATCTGTATCTGTCTTGTTATGGGTTTCTGCATGAGAAAACAATACAAGACAAACTATTAGTCGTACGATGGAAATACGCTACATACGAAAACTCGGTGATTCAGACGAACCAGCTAGAGCAGTTCGTCGGTTACTGCAGTTCACACCCAAAATCCAATGACTGAAACTCGCTACTCAACGATGGACTTAGCCGACTGCGAGTCTTTCTATCACGAAACCGTCGTACCGACGATGGAAACCGACGGGCTGGACCCGACCGCTGAAACCCCCACGTACACCTGGCTGAACGGACAGTTCCCGGGATTCGTAAAGCATCTCCAACGGCGATTCGACCTGTCCCCGGGGCAGTTCTACGACGAGATCGGAGTCCCAGAAGCCACGACGACATCAGGATCATTTGACTTCCTCTCTGTCAACACCCAGCGGGCCATCGAGGGGTACCTCGAGGAACTTTCGACTCGACGTGGGCGTGCTGGCGCGACAATCGACACACGGCGGTCGATTCTACGACGCTACGCGAAAGTATATACCAATATCCACGATACGAAAGATTTGCTCGCACCGCTGGAGAATCCCGACGAACGCGTTGCAGAGATGGATCGGGTAGCGGCGACGTTTGATGCGCTGGACCAACTGGACGATGCCCTGACGACGCTTGCGTCACGGCGTAAATACGTTCAGGACACGCGGCAGTTCTACAAACACCTAGTGATGTTCGGAAACGCCGCGTACAATCCACTGGCTGACCTCGAAATCCGGTTTGGATGGGATAGAACCCCGTCCTGGGACAACAAAGCACTCGATAGAACCGCCGTCCAACGCTTGTATGGAGCAGCGAGTGAGCTACGGGATCGATTCATCGTGGTCGCATGCTGCGGTTGGGGGCTTCGCCCGAGTGAAGTCGCATCGCTACATATTCGACAGCTCAACCTCGATCCGGACGATAACTCGCATCCGTACATAGAGTTCGGTGACGGCGAGCGGAAAAATGGTCCTGGGACCGTGGCTCTCCTGGCCGGTCTGGAGACGGTAGAACGCCGTATAGAGACGCTTGCCGATCCAGAGTGGAGTGGCTACCTCTTGCCCTCTCCGTCCGCAGCCACTGGCCATCTAACCGCCGAAACCGTCCGACGACGGTTCAAATCAGTGGCTGAGGCCGCAGATGTCACTGTCGACGGCGACACGCCAACGCCAAAAACCGGCCGTCGATTCTGGTACACTACGTACGGCGCTGCTGTCAGGCGGGTTGCGGAACGGTTCGAAGACGTCGCAGCGGAGCAGGGCTCGGCGTCTGCACAAGTCGTACTCGATAACTACCTCTCGGAGTCTGAAGCCCGGTCTCACCGGCGGGCGGAGATGCGCGAGACGCTCGCAGGGCTGTTCGTCGAGTAGCCCGCGTTTTGCGAGACCGCTGTAGAGATGCCAGCTGGCTATACCGTATAGCTATACCGTCTGACTAATCTTTATATCTGTGCGGTGAATCCGATACGGTATGCTGACCTACACCGTGTACAGTGAGGCCGGCGGTGTCGGCAAGACAACGATGGCGGCGAACCTCGCCGTCGCCGACGCCCGTGCTGGTCACGACGTACTGGCAATCGATATGGATCCACAGGAGGGGAGCCTCTCGTTCCTGTTCGACGTCGCGGACCGCCGAACGGACTCGGAGGCCGACAGTTTAGTACGACACCTCGTCGAACGGCCACGCGGGCCGTTCACTGACCTCATTGAGACCTCAGAGGGTGTCGATGTCCTTCCCGCACACAACTCTCTGGAGGTCCTTTCGAAACATCTGCGGCGTCGTGAGGAGGAAGCGGCGGACTTCGGTGAGAACTGGAACCCGAACGTCCAGCTCCTTCGTGTGCTAAAGGACGCGGGCGTTCCGTCTGAGTACGACACTGTCATCATCGACCCGCCTGCGACCGCGGACGTGAAACTGTACAACGCATTGCACGCGACGCGGAACCTCGTTATCCCGTTTGAACCCAGCGGGAAAGGCCAACAGTCCGTCGAGGGCCTCGCAGACCTCGTGACCGGGCTTGAAGACACGCTAGATATCAACGTGGGCGTGTTAGCTGCTGTACCGAATCGGTTCAAAGGGACCAACGATCAAGAGGAGATGCTCAAACGGCTCCGTGCGGAGTCGTACGATATACCTGTCGTGTTCCGGGAGCGGACGTCCTTGCTTGAAGGCTGTTGGCGCAAACAGTGTTCAGCGTTCAAATACATTGAAGAACACCGGAGTCGGGAACGTGACTACGAAATCGAAACGCTGGAGCAGTTCGAAGAGCTAGCTGCGCATCTCCGACAGACTCGCGAACAGGAGGCAACAGCATGAAATCCGGCTCCGGCGACGATCCGTTTGCGGAGACCGATTCGGATCCAGGTCCAGAATCGGACGAGCAGCAGGATGAGGTGATGGAGGTTGAAACTGAACCCGCCGACGTAGAAACGGCGACCCAACCAGACATCCCATACAAATTCCGGCGTGACTCAGTCAAGCAAGACCGCAAGCAACGGCCGATCTTCATTCGCCCCGAGGTCGAGGAGCGCGAATCCACTTTCCTCCGTAATCTAGAAGACGCAGTCGGTGAGGATGTGTACAAGACCGACGCGCTGGAAGCGGCTCTCGTCGTTGCCATGGACAATCCGGACCTTGTCGCTGAAAAGCTCCGTGAGTGGGGGTACGACTGGGAGCAGTCGGCCGCGTCTCGCTAAGTCCACAATAGCTATTGAGCGCATACCATCGCGTTCTGTCCCGGCTTTGTCTTTTGCTTTTGCAGTCCTTTCTCGATACCTAACCGAACGAAACTGGACTGCTAACTGTGTCAACTGCCTACCTTCACCCGCTAGCTCGTATAACTATCCCAACTAACTATCTCTTTTGAATATGCGGAAGGGCTATACCGTATAACTATACCGATTAGCCATATTGTGTGAGTATACAGTATGGCCAATTCGATTAGCCATGCGGAATGGCTATGGGGTGTCGATAGGTCGAATAGCTGAGGAGTTCGATTAGCGGCTGTACGTACTGAGGCGAGCTAATACGTATAGTTCTCTCTTCGAGATATCTCGACTGTTCCTACGACAACAATCGCTGTGGCCGATACCTGTCGGACGGTTCGCCCCTTCTCCCAAAGACAATTATAGATCTGCCGGTGGCGGGCGTCAAGTGCTTTCGAGAGTTACCACCGATAGGTCAAACCGGCACTAGCGGTTTCCGAATCGAACAGGTGTGTCCACCCAAATGCGTCTATACCTGGCTCAGTGCGCTAGTAATGCCCGAACAGCGCTTACGATATCCCCGGGCTGCTGCGGTTCGAAACTCTCCTGATACTCGATGTCCACCTTCGATAGACTGGCTATTCCCTCCAGTCCGATGTGTCATGAATGGGTGAGGCCACACCAGTGACAGCTTTCGTCCAGAAGTTCTGGCACAACAACCTGCGTCTATACGACTCCTGCTGTACGAAGGCGTTACGGCCGCTCGGCCGGACCGCGCCGCGTGTCCCATTCCGAAGCCAGTCGGGGGGTTCGCCAGTCCGATGGCATCACCGGCGATGTGGACCGGCCGTGACTCCAGATTGGTGATTCAGCGTCGTCTTTCCGATTACTCTAAGTAGATTAAACAGATATTGTTCAAGAAGCGACGTTCTATCTATAGAAAAGGGCTTATACAGCCACTAAAGTCAATTATCCCCATCAAATTTGAAAAAGTCATTGTACACTCTCCAAACCATTTGTATAATTGCACATTTTGACTTTCAATTTGTCAATCCACACTTGGATTGGTGTTCGGCTATCTAAGATATAGTTAACTAAGATATAGTTAATAGTGTTAATTAATAACAAGAGGGTCGAACCCCGTTAATCAAATTCCGCGTGTCGTGTGAGAATATATAACGATTGTACCCGTGTTATTGTGCTCAGGAACGGGTACCTCTGACCGTTCCGAATGCTTAGCCACGCATCACGTCACTCTATCAATTTGACCGCATACATCGGCTCCCCTGAGTCAGGGTGTAGCATTTGATGAGTAGGATCGGGACTGCTGACAAACAATGACGATCTCGGCGTGTGAGTATAGGCTGACCGATCAGGTCATGACCGTCTGACCCGCTGGAATGGAAGTGAATATACAGACCATGCAGCAGATCTGGTTGCCTCCTGAGCCCTGGCGATACTTTGACTATACCGAATGGAATCTCAGTTGCCTTACTCTCCCGCTGCACTGGTTGATGCGCGACCGAAGCGCACACACAGAGGAGACAAAGTTTGCCGACGACGATGTAGCGCCTCTGGCGTCAGCAAGCAGACTTAGTTCGGAATAAACAAATAAGACTGGAATTCGAGCCGACTAAAACGCTCCAAGACGGTACAACAGCGATTGAAACTGGGCGTATGGTTCACAAGCGGAGAAGGACCGCTGATCGAAGGGGCCTCAAACCGATGCATTAGCCACTCTAATAACGGAATCTGATAGGCGAACTCGACACGAGCGTCAAGCTATCCAGCCATTCAGATTGCTACAGAAGGGAGCGTATCACAGGGTGTCCCTGAGAAGGACTGGATGCCCGTCACCGCTCGAGTATTCAGATAGAGCGCATCTGAACTACAGTTCCGGATTAATGCCTTCTTGTGCCATTTCTGGACTCAACTATATCTTCACGACGTAGTGCAGTAGCGATGGTAGCCTTCGATATATGTGAACACTATTTACTCCGGGCGGCCGCAGACTCTAAATTGACCTCGATGATGTTTGCTGCCTCCATCACTAACTCCGGAAGGTCACTGTTGAGGTATTCACCGGACAGCCGCATTTTCGGTGCGGTTACACTGATCGCACCACAAACTGCTCCGTCCACGTCCTGTATCGGAGCGCCCACGGAGCGCATACCCCGGATTTCCTCCTCATCGTTTATCGCGTACCCCTTCCTTCGAATTTCTGCGAGTCTCTCGCGCAGTTCGTCTGGATCAGTAATCGTTTTTTCTGTCTGCTGAACGAGTTCTTCACTGGCCAGTATATCAGTGACTTGGGCTTCATCGAAATGTGCCAGCAGCGCTTTTCCCGTCGCAGTACAGTGGAGATATTGTGGGGACTCCCTGGTACGCCGTTGATAATCCATGGCTACTGTTTCTCCTCCATTATGCTCGTACAGTGTTACCTCCCTGTTCCGGTACGCAACTGTGAGGTGAACCCATTCACTGGTCTCTTCGGCTAACCGTTCTACTTCCTCCTTTCCGATTTGATAGAGGTCGACCCGATTCCGGACGCTTTCACCGAGTGGGACGAACCGCAGCCCCAACCGATATACGCCGTCTGATTTGTCAATAAAACCCTCTGCAACAAGTGTCTGTAGATACGTATGCAATGTACTTTTGGCAACGTCTACGTCATCACAGAGGTCCGCAAGTGTCACTTCAGACTGTGACTGAATCTCGCGCAGGATATCGCTCGCAGTCTGAATCGACTTGATCTGTCGAGTTGCAGTCGGCGGTTCGCGTTCAGTCATATGTTGAGTCTCGTTTATCAGGTTATATGATTTTGGTATATCGAACGTACAGTTTGTCGGTGCGACCGCTTTCGACAGCACATGCTGATCCGACCGGTATGATCGCTCAGTAAGGTGGACTCCGCAGTCCAGCACAATCTGACCCAGAAACAGTTTCGCGACCGCTCTCTACATGAACTTTTATTAATGACGCTGTCAATGGAGCAAACGATATGCGCTGTTGGAAAAGTCGGCTTAGTCGCCAAGCTAGCCGTATAGCGCCTGAGAAGTCGCTTCAAAGCATACACGTCGGAAAACTGAATGCACACGCACACTGCTGGGAAGAAAACGATACAGACAATAAGTAATCGACTCAATAAGAATGAGCTCCGAATTCGACATCAAGTTGTACGACGATATTGATCCCGAAGACCGACCCTCTCTGGGAGAAGCGCTGATCCCTATTATCGGGATGCTAACCGCGCTGGGCATTGGTATCGGCATCTATGGACTTGACCCGCAGTTCCCACTCCTCTGGGGCATTGCATTCACTGGGCTGTTCAGTTACTACCGGTTCGATATATCCTGGGACGAGATGTACTCCGGGATTACACATACGCTGCTAATGGGCATTCAGGTCGTGTTTATCCTGTTTATCGTCTACGCTCTCATCTCGACCTGGATACAGGCCGGAACGATTCCGACGCTCATGTACTACGGGCTTGACCTGCTGCACCCGATAGTGTTCCTGCCGCTCACGGCGATCATTACTGCAGCGATAACGTTTGCCATCGGCTCATCATGGACCGCAGCGGGGACGCTCGGTGTTGCCTTCATAGGCATCGGATCGGGACTCGGACTCCCTGAACCGATGACCGCGGGCGCAATCCTCACAGGTGCATACACGGGAGACAAACAGTCACCACTCTCGGACACGACAAACCTCGCTTCGGCGGTGACAAACACTGACCTGTACGACCACATTAACGCAATGCGGGCAGGCACTTTCCTTGCCTTCTCCATTGCTGTTGTCCTGTACGCCGGTCTCGGCATCCGCGCGTCAGGAGCGATTCCCGTGGACCGCATCGCCGAGATACAGACGGCGCTCACGGGCTCATTCACGATCTCTCCGCTCGCTTTCTTCCCGCTTCTCGTTACATTTGGGCTGGCGATATACGGTATCTCCGCTATTCCAGCTCTTGGTGCTGGTGTCTTTGCCGGTGCGATAACATCGGCCGTGCTTCAGGGGAACTCGTTCACATCGGTCTGGACCGTCGCACAGAGCGGAACAAGCCCGGAAACGGGGATGGAGCTCGTGAACGGCCTCCTCGCAAGCGGTGGGATGGTCGGCGGTGCATGGGCCGTAACAATTGCCATCGCCGCACTCGCACTGGGTGGTCTGTTCGAATGCACTGGGATTATCGCTGTCCTGGCACATCACCTCGGCCAGCTCAGTGACAGCGTCGGTAGCCTCACTGGAATCACGGTCCTGTCATCAGTCTCGATGAATGTCCTTGCGGCAGAACAGTATATCAGTATCGTTGTTCCCGGCGTGACGCTCGGGAGCCTCTACGAAGAGAAGGGCCTCAAGACCGAAAACCTCTCCCGGGCAATTGAGTCCTCTGGCACCGTCACGAGCGCGCTCATTCCGTGGAATAGCGGCGCGGTGTTCATGGCCGGAACGCTTGGCGTCAGTACGTTCCAGTACGCCCCCTACTACTTCTTGGGCTTCCTTTCGCCGCTTATCCTCATTCTCATGGGAGTTACCGGCTGGCAAATCACGTATACCGAGACCGAGACTGACAGCCAGACTCCGAGTAACGTGGCTGCGCCGGCAGATAGTGACTGAGCGCACTGCCCGCCGATAGCGGGTAAGTACCCCGAACCTCACTGCGATTCGGAATCACAGGCACCATTCGAGTCCACCGAACTGGATATACTCACTCATTGGTGACAAATATCGACGTCTTCGAATATCCCAACCGAAATAGGCGGTAAGTACCTTTAAAAATCCAATCACAAATATAAAGATACCTATTTATATACGTATACTACAAAACTATCGAAAATAACTATCAATACAAGGTTATTCAACCCAATCCTGGGTGCATACTCTTGTCGACGCTGGGGGGCATGGATGCGAAAATCCCTGCATGGGGGCGTACGACTGTCACATCGAAACGGCTGAACACCCGGAACTGGGGGGCGATTAACCACTGAAGCGCAGTTCACGATGTTCTGTAACGCTAGGGCCTCTCGTTAGGGAAGTTCAGACCACTACCACACGGTCAGTCTGCCAGCAGCCTCGGAACTTGCCGACGGACTGCACTGATAGACCGAACTCGTACGTGGTCGTTCGTCCATCCGGCCCCGTAATCGTCACCCGCTGTTCAGCGTAGTTCTCGTTTCGCTCGACAGGGCCTCACATGACCTCTCCGAAGTCGATCATCGGACGGTACTGCGGTGACTCGACCATGGCTATAAATCGGTCCAGTGGCCCAGTCGAGCGGCGGTTGGCTGGGGAGGCGAAATTGTACGCCGTCATGATACCCGCGTTTTCAAACGGGTCGTCGTTCGTTTCCAGCGCTTCGAGTTGGAGAGCTACAGCATCACTGGGACCGTACGTCTCACTGGGCGTCGGAAGGCTGGCCACTGGGTACTCGGGTTTAGACATTGATTTCGTAGGTGCCGTGTGTCTCTGAAACAGGGGCTATACCAGCATGAATGGCACGGCTGATCGGCTACAAACCCGGATATCGACGGGAGTTTGTGTTCCCGGCAGCTAGAACTGGCGACTGCGATCATGGCCGAACTGAGGGACGCACTTATCGAAACCATGTTGCTCGACGACGAGCGGTTTCGCCAGCGGCTTCCGGGTCTTGTCGAAACACACCAGCTCCGGACTGTCGATCCACACCCTGCCGACGAGTCGCCGGCAGACATTTTTCAGAACCTCGATGCGCTCAAGCTCGGCTCTGTGACTGCCTTCGAGCGAAAGATTATCAGGAAAATGGTGCGACTTGGGACGGCACCGCTGGGCCTGACACTCACGGGACCTGCGTACCAAGATAATCCGCTCAGATATGCGACACAGACGTTCAGAGAAATGACGGGCTACTCGCTGACCGCACTCCGCGGCAAGAATCTCCGCCTCCTACAAGGGCCAGCAACAGACCCCGAGGCGGTCGCAACCCTTCAGGAGGGTATTGACATCTGGGAACAGCGGACCGTCGAACTATGGAACTACCGGGCGGACGGCACACGCTTCAAAAACCGAGTGACGATAGTTCCACTCACCGGTCCCGACGGCTCCATCACGAACTGGCTCGGTGTACAGAAAGCCATCGGCACGGCAGACAGCTAACTGTCGGTGGCACGGTTCACGACGCGTTTCAGACCGAGTGGACGGTCAGCTTGCACTGTGGGAGATACACCAGTGTCGCCCGCATATGAGTGTAGCACTCGCAATACCCACTTCACGGGTCGGTCGCGTTCTGGTAGGGAGCGACCGAACCAGCGTCACTCGTCGTCTACCTTTCCGTCGCGTCGGTCACGGTCCCTGGCTTCCGGGTCCCGCTCTGCCGGCTCACCGTGCCCGCCGCCACCGGGCGTTCGGACGGAGACAGTCGTCCCAGCCTTGACGTCAACGGAGGCCTTCGCAGGGACCGGCTCGCCGTCGACCAGATTCTCCCCTGTCGCGCCGTCTTCGCCGCCGTCGATTCCAGCGGGGGCCGTCCGCCGGCGCTCCGTCAGTAGGGACACGGTGGCGTCTGTCTCGACGGTGACGGTTCGTTCGAGGCCCAGGCCGCCACGGTATCGGCCGTCGCCGCCGCTCGACGGACGCAGCGCGTACCGCTCGACCCGGAGCGGATACTCGGTCTCCATCGCTTCGACGGGCGTGTTGAGCGTGTTCGTCATTCCGACCTGCACGCCGTCCATCCCGTCCTTATCGGGCCGGGCACCGAACCCGCCGCCGATTGTCTCGTAATACGTGAAATCGCCGGTTCGGTCGCCGATGATGAGGTTGTTCATCGTTCCCTGTCCACCGGCAGGAACCTTGTCGGGGACTGCTTCGGCAAGCGCCGCCAGCGTGACGTCCATGACGCGCTGGCTGGTCTCGACGTTGCCACCGACGACCGCTGCTGGCGGCTTCGGGTCGAGTATCGACCCTTCAGGTACGGACACGGATACCGGCTCGTAACAGCCGTGGTTCGGCGGAATCTCCGGGTCGGTTATCGCTCGGACGACGAAGTAGACCGCGCTCTTCGCGACTGAAAGCGGCGCGTTCAGGTTGCCCGCCACTTGGTCGGCGGTCCCATCGAAGTCGACAGCTATCGAGGCCCCATCGATGGTGACGGCCACCTCAATCGGGATGTCGGTATCGGTCACGCCGTCGCCTTCGAGGATATCCTGCGCTCGATACGTCCCGTCCGGGAGCCCGTCGAGTTCAGCTTCGACCCGCTCGCGGGAGTACTCGATGACAGCATCGAACGCGTCGAGCAGGGTCGCCCCGTGTTCTTCGAGGAGTTCACCGATGCGTTCCTCGGCCCGGGCGTTCGCGGCGCGCTGGGCTCGCAGATCCGCCTCGCGCTCGTCCGGTGTCCGGACGTTGGCACGGATGAGGTCGTGGACCGCCTCGTTGGGCTCGCCGCCGTCGACGAGTCGAACCGCGGGCAGTCGAAGCCCTTCCTCGTAAATCTCCTGTGCACCCGGTGGCATGCTCCCCGGCGAACTCCCGCCTACGTCGGCATGATGGGCTCGCGAGACGGCGTACCCGACTATCTCGTCGTTGGGCGCGATCGTCGAGACGAGCGTGATGTCCGGGAGGTGTGTCCCGCCGGCGAACGGGTCGTTGACGATGAAGACGTCGCCCGGTTTCGGGTCCTTCTGGAGGACAATATCCACCGCGTCGGGCATCGCGCCGAGGTGGACCGGAATATGCTCCGCCTGTGCGACCATCCGACCCGACGCGTCGAACAGCGCCGTCGAACAGTCCTGTCGCTCCTTGATATTCGGGGAGTAGGCCCCACGGATGAGCACATGTCCCATCTCTGTTGCAACGCTTTCTAGCTGGTTCCTGAGGATCTCCAGCGTTACGGGGTCGATCGTCTCCTGTTCGGCACTCGATGTGGTGGCTTCGTCATTCATTCGTCGCTCACCTCTGCTGTCAGCGTCCCGTCATCGCGAACCCGGACGTTCCAGGCCGGTGGGATGACGATTGTGCTCTCATCGCCCTCGACAATCGCGGGGCCGTCGATTTCGTCCCGTGGTGGCAACTTCGGCCGCTCGTAAACCGGGGTTTCGCGGACCTCATCGGCGAACACCGCCTCGCGAGAGCCCTTCTGTGGGTCGCCATCGGCATCGTACTCGACCGTCGGTGCGCTCCGCTCGACGGTCGTCGTCACGCGACAGTTCACCAGTTCGACGGATTCGTCTGCCCGATACCCGTACGCGGACTCGTGGGCTGCTCCGAACCGCTCGCGGGCGTCTGCGGTGTCGAACGGCCGGTCGACGTCCACGGTGAGTTCGAAGCTCTGGCCGGCATACCGGAGGTCGGCTGAGTGTCGCACTGTCGCCGCCTCGCGGTCGCTGACTTCAGCCAGCAGTTCTTCGGATAATTCCTCGTAGACCGCGTCGACATCGTCGGGGTCGACCGCGCCGAGCGAGCGCTGATACGTCCGTACTGCGTCGCGCTTCTCGTCGGCTGCGAGCAGGCCGTATGCCGACAGCACGCCTGAGGCACGCGGAATCACGACCCGGTCGATATCGAGGCTGTCCGCGATGGACGCCGCGTGCATCGGCCCGGCACCCCCGAACGCAGCGAGCCCGAACTTCCGCGGGTCGTACCCACGCTCGACGGTCACAGAACGGATGGCCCTGGTCATGTTCGCGTTCGCGACGCGATAGACGCCCCGGGCGGCTTCCAGTGGACCGCCGAGTCCTGCCTCGTCGGCAAGGTCCGCGAGTGCATCGTATGCCGCGTCCTCGTCGAGCGATAGTTCCCCACCCAGGCTGGTGCTTGCACCGATGTAGCCCAGCACGAGGTTGGCGTCGGTGACGGTCGGCTCAGTCCCGCCCTTCCCGTAGCAGGCGGGGCCGGGGTCGGCCCCGGCGGAACGTGGTCCGATCCGGAGTGCCCCCCCGGCGTCGACCCAGGCGATGGACC